>JACDBZ010000309.1 GCA_013694645.1 Chloroflexota bacterium | reverse complement strand
CGTCGTCGGTGACGCTCACGGCGGTCCCGCCGCTCTCCCGCACGGCCCGCAGGATGAGGTAATCGCCGATGGCCGCCGGGACGCGAATGCCGGAGGCAATGGTCCGCGCATCGGCCCAGGGCTCGGCGTGATCTGACCCGGACTCGAAAGCTCGCACGATCGGCGCACAGCCGGTCGACTGGACGACCACCATCCGCGGCCGACGAGCGCCGATCCAACCGAGCTCCCCGAGCTCCTCGAACGCCTTCCACATGCCCACGATTCCGGTTCCGCCGCCGGTCGGGTAGACGATCACATCGGGGCACCAGTCATCTCCCCACCCACCGTTCTCGGCGAGCTCGATGCCCATCGTCTTCTTGCCCTCGACCCGGTACGGCTCCTTCAGCGTGGAGAGGTCGAACCAGCCCGCGGTGGCGGCGCGCTCCCGGATGAGCCGACCCGCGGCATCGATCAACCCATCGACCAGGATGAGCTCCGCTCCGTAGAGGGCCACCTCCTCCTGGTTGATGATCGGCGCATCCCTTGGCATCGCGACATGACAGCCCATTCCGTGCGCGGCGGCGAACGCGGCCGCGGCACCGCCTGCGTTGCCTGCGGACGGGAGCGCGACGTCGCTGATGCCGAGCTCTGCCGCACGGGCCACGGCCATCGACAGTCCGCGCGCCTTGAACGATCCGGTCGGATTCGCTCCCTCGTCCTTGACCAGCAGCTCGCCGCGCGTCATACCCGCGGCGTCGGCAGCACGTGGGATCGCAATCAGGGGGGTGCGCCCCTCACCGAGACTGACCGCGTGCCGCTCGTCTCGGACGGGAAGCAGCTCGCGGTAGCGCCACAGGTCGTCGGAACGTTCTGAGAAGTCGGGGAGGGGCATGGCCGCCCGCAGGCCGGCGAGGTCATATCGGGCGAACAGCACCTTGCCGCAGGATGAGCACACGCCCTGCGGCTCATCGGCCGAATGGGTGGCTCCGCATGCGGTGCAGACCAGATCGGTCAGGTATGAGCTCGCCATCAGCCGTGATGCCAATCATCACCGGAGGTATCGGCGGGAGCGAGACCGAGGACGTCGCCCGCCGTGGTGACGCCCAGACCCTGCACGGTGCGGTTGGCGTACGCGAAGTAGGCGGCCACCTGGTTCACCTCGAGAATTTCGCCGTCGTCCACCCCGGCGGCACGCAAGCGCGCGAGATCGTCCTCGCGCACTGAAGCGGGTTCCAGCGTGAGCTGCCGCGCGTAGGCAAGCGTGGCATGCTCGCGCGGGTCGAAAACGTCGAGGTCGCCGGAATCCAGGGCGGCGCGGATTGCCGAGGCGCGGTCATCATCGGCCAAGAGGCGGCGCAGGCCGGCGAAATGATGGTCGACGCAATAGTCGCATCGGTTCAGCAGGCTGACGTACACGCCGATCGTCTCCAGCAGCCAGGTCGGCAGCCGGTTGCCGGTGTGGTGCAACACGTTCTTGTAGAGCGCCATGTGGCCCTCGAGGGTGTGTGGCCGAAGGCTATGCACGGTCAGGATGTTGTCGAGCTCGCCATGCGGGCCCTTGATGCGGTCATAGATGGCCCGCAGACGGCCGGTCGCCTGCTCATACCCGATGCGCTCGATCCAGCTCACGAAATGGATGCTAGCCCATGCGCAGATGCCGACCATTCCGTCGGGCGTTAGCATCCGACCCTCATGAATCTGCCGCCACCCCTCCGCTTCGAGCTGCGTCGCGGCGCTGTCACCGCCATCCCGCTGGCAATCGCTGTCGGGCTGTTCGGTGTCTCGTTCGGCGTCCTGTCGGTCTCCACGGGAGGCATCGGAGCGCTGCCGGCGATCGTCATGAGCGCGTCGACCTTCGCGGGATCGGCGCAGTTTGCAGCGGCATCGATCGTCGCCGGAGGCGGGCAGCCGATCGCCGCGATCGCGGCGGCGATCCTCCTCAATGCTCGCTACCTGCCGATCGGCGTCAGCATCGCCCGCTCCCTTCCCGGTGGTCCCCTGCGCCGATTCCTCGGAGCGCAGCTGGTGGTCGACGAGTCGTGGGCCATCGCCTCGAGCGGCGAGGGGCGGTTCGACGGCCATCGGCTGATCGGCGCGGGAATCGTGCTCTGGCTCGCTTGGCTGGGCGGAACGGTGGTCGGAGTTCTGGGTGGCGACGCATTGGGAGACCCTGCCTCGCTCGGCCTGGACGCGGCATTCCCGGCGCTCTTCCTGGCCCTGGTCGTCCAGCAGCTCGCCAGTCGACAGGCGGTGGCCGTCGCGCTGCTGGGAGCCGCGATTGCCATTGCGCTCGTTCCGTTCACACCCCCGGGCGTCCCGATCATCGCTGCGGCCGGCGCCGCGCTCATGGGGCTCGTTCGGCGATGAGCGACGCCTGGCTCATCGTTCTGGCCGTCAGTGGCGGCACCATCGTCATCAAGGCCGCGGGACCTGTCCTGCTGGGCGGACGCCCCCTGCCGGACCGCGTCCATCGGGTGGTCGCCATGCTGGCACCGGCGCTGCTCGCGGCACTCGTTGCGACCGCCGCGCTGGGTAACGGGCAGCAGCTCGTACTCGACGCGCGCGTCATCGGGGTCGGAGCGGCGGCGCTTGCGATCCTGCTGCGTGCGCCGATCCTGGTCGTCGTCATCGTCGCCGCAGCCGCCGCAGCCGTGGCGCGATTGGCCGGAGCTGGCTGACGTTCACCCGACCTGTCGAGGCCTCACGACGGTTCTCCTTGGTCAGACAACCTG
>JACDBZ010000271.1 GCA_013694645.1 Chloroflexota bacterium | reverse complement strand
CGCGCTGCCCCGTAGATCGCGGTCGCAACTTCGTGGAGCAGCGCATCGCCTGCCGGGTGGCCGTGTCGGTCGTTGTAGCCCTTGAACGCATCGAGGTCCATCATCAGGACCGCGAGGCGCCCGGCCTTGCCGGTCGCGGCCGAGGCCGTTCCGTCGACGAGCCGCGCGAGTTCCTGCTGGAAGGCACCATGGTTGCCGAGTCCGGTGAGGGCATCGGTCTCCGCGCGCTGACTCATGGCGTGGTGCTCAGTGGCGTTGCGCATGGCGATCGATGCCTGGCCGGCGAAGAGCTGCACAAGCTCGAAGTCGGTCTGGCTGAAGTGAGCCTCCTCCAGGCCGAGACGGCCGATGTTCAGTGCGCCGACGACTTCACCGTCCACGATGAGCGGGACGATGATGATCGCCTCGGGGTCGACGGGCGTGCCGGGAATCTGCAGCGCCCGGGGGTCGCTCAGGGCGTCATTGATGAGCAACGGCTCGTGATGTTCGACGGCCCAGCTGGTCAGACCCTGACCGAGAGGCATGACGTGGTCCATGACCTCCGCGACATGGGCGTCGCGCGCCAAGACAGGACGGAGCACGCGCGCCTCGCGATCGAGATGGCAGATGATGAGGCTGTCGTATGACACCACGCTCTGCAGACCTTCTGCGATGGTTTCGAGCACTGCGGTGGGGTCGAGGGTTGAGAGCAATCGCTCGTTGATCTCCAGCAGGCGGCGCTGCGAGTCCGCCCGGCGTGCCAGCTCCGCCGCCTGCGACACCATTTGCTCATAGCTGACCGCGTTGGCCATCGCCTGGGCCGCATAGCCCGCGAAGATGGTCATCGTCTGCAGGTCGTCGGTGCTGAAGCGGTTGAAGCCGAGCTGGCTGAGCACGATGACGCCCAGGGCGCGGCCCTCGTACAGCATCGGCACCACGAGCATCGACTCTTCGACATCCTCGGTGCCTTCGATCGTCTTGCTGCGCTCATCCTCCAGCGCGTCGTTGACGAGCAGCGGCTCGCCGTGCTCTGCCGCCCAGCCGGTGAGGCCTTCGCCGACCTCGACCCTCAGGCGACCCACGAGGTCATCGAGATCCTCGTCGATCATTTCGCGCGTAAAGGCGATGGGCTCGCACACCCGCCGATCCCAGTCGACCCGGTAGACCCGGATATCGTGGTACTCGGCGAGCGCACGCGCCTCGGCCACGATCGCCTCGCCGATGGAACGCACATCAGTCAATCCGTTGAGGCGCGCCGAGAGGTCCTGGATCGACCCCATGCGGGCCGCCTGGTCGGCCACCGAGCGATAGAGCCGCGCGTTCTGAATGGCGATCGCCGCCTGGTCGGCGAACGCCTGTGCGAGGTCGACTTCCTCGTCGGGCCAGGTGCGGTCGGAGTCGTGATAGAGGCCGATGACACCGAGGGCTGTGCCTCGGCTGAGCAGCGGTGCCAGGCAGACCGTGCGAATGCCCTCGGCGGCGTACGCGTCCCGCATTTCGCCAACGGACGGGTCGCGGTCGGCATTGCGCATCCAGCGCGTCCGCCCCGCGCGCTGGGCGCGGATGCTGATGGTGTCACTGCTGACCGTGAGTGCGGCACTGTGAGTCAGAAATTCGTCGCTGAGGCCGCGAGTCACCAGGGCAACGGAATGCGGCGTCCCGTCGAGGAGCCAGATTCCGGCACGATCGGCGGCGAACAGCGTGCGTGTCCGCTCGATGATGTCGTCGAGCACCCGCTCGAGGTCGAGGGTGCCGGTCAGCTCCTTCGTCACCGAGCGGAGAGCTCGGACGCGACCGAGCTCCTGACGCGCGTGGACGACGAGCCTGGCGCTCGCGAGCGCGGTGGCCACGGTCATCGACACTGCACGGACGAAGGCCGGCGACATGCGGTCGGCCGATGGAGCGTCGACGATCAGGATGCCCAGCGTGCCCTTGCGCGTCGCCAGAGGGATCTCATGATTGTCGCTGCCGGCGTCCGGCGCGACATCAAGCGTCCTCGAGCCACTAGGGGGCTCGTCGAACCCCGCGTGCGCCATCAGCTCGAAGACGTCCTCCACGCGCGCGTACACGGCGACCCGTGCGACGTGCATCTCCGTGCGCAGCGCTTCGACGAGCGCGCGCGCCACCGAAGCAGGGGTGGGAGTTGCGGCAAGGCCGGCAGCAACCCGTTCGAAGGTGGCCAGCTCAGCCGCGCGTTCGACACGATCGGCGGGCTGATCGGTCTCGGAGGCTCGAGCGTCCTCGACCAGGATGCGTTCGACGTCGTCGCGTCGGAAGCGCCGATCCCCTCGCGC
>JACDBZ010000254.1 GCA_013694645.1 Chloroflexota bacterium | reverse complement strand
CATTCACGGTGCAGCTCGCCCTGAGCCGCTTCTCGACCTTCTACGCCACCGACCAGGGGCTCACCTTTGCCGGTATGGCGATCGCGATCGTCCCACCGTTACTCCTGTTCGTGGTACTCCAACGCAGCTTCATCCAGGGTCTGACCGCAGGCGTGGTTCGCCGCTGACGGGCAGACGCCGTCTGGATCAGACGCTTACGCTCGACGTCCCGAGCCAATCTCCGCTCCCTCGATCGGGATCCGGATGTTTATGGCATCCGCGCGGCCGAGTCCTGTCGGGCGCGCTCTCTCCTGCATCCTCGCGCCTGCCGGTTCGCGGCGCCTGATGCTTCCGCCCTGACACCCACGAGCTGGCCAGCTCGGCACGGGGCCGACGTGAGCCAGACCTAGGGAAGATTCCTCATGCGCCGCCCTTGTACGGGCTGATACTTGCCCAATGCTCCACAGGGACGAGCCCATCTTGGGACGCGATGCTCAGCTTCGCCTGCTGACCGACGCGCTCGAGCGGGCTGACCAGGGGGAAGGACGTCTCGTGCTCGTCGCCGGCGACGCCGGCATCGGCAAGAGCAGGCTTGTCGCGGAATTCATGTCCGCGGTCAGGCGTCCCCGGCGGCAGATCGGTCGTGGCGACTGCTACGAACTCCAGGCCTGCCCGGCGTTCGGGCCGTTTCTGGAAGCCGCCCGCGGCTGGCGGGCACAGGCCGATCCCGCACTTGACCCTGGGACGCGGCGTCTCCTCGAGCGTCTATGCAGTGGGTCACTCGAGCCCGATCGGGGCGAGGGGGCGAACTTCTCGGCAGAGCTGGACCGCGATCGAGTGTTCCACGCATTCGCCCGCTTGCTCGAGGTGCTGGCCGCGCCGCATGCCACGATCCTCGTGCTCGAGGATCTCCACTGGGCCGATGCGTCGAGCCTCGACCTGCTCCGGTATCTTGCCGCCTGGCTACCCGGGCGGCGTGCGCTTGTCATCGGCACGTACCGCACCGACGAGCTTACGCGGCGCCATCCCCTCAGCGCCGCCCTGGCCGGCCTGCGGCGGGACCGCCTCGTGTTCGACATCAGCCTTCCACCTCTCGCCGAGCCGGAGATCGGAACACTCGCCCGAGCGATCCTGGGCCGTCCCGCTGAGCCCGAGTTCCTCGCCGCGCTCGCACGCCGGAGCGAGGGCAACCCCTACTACATCGAGGAGATCTGTCAAGCGGCTCGGGTCGGCGAGACGCCCGCCGGCGAGGTGCCTGCTTCGCTGCGCGACGTGGCGCTGGTGCGCATGGCCTCGGTGGACGCGCACACCCGCGCGGCGCTCGAGGCGGCAAGCGTGCTCGGCCGGCGCTTCGAGTTCGGTCTGCTCCAGGCGATCGCGGCGGCCGACGAACCGTCGCTCCTCGGTGCCTTGCGCGAGGCGATCGAGGCGCACCTGGTGGTCGAAGAGGCAGACCGGCATGGCGAGGTGTTCGCCTTTCGCCACGCCCTGACCGCCGAGGCGCTCTACGCCGACCTGCTGGGTCGCGAGCGCCGGCGCCACCATCGCAGCGCCCTGGTGGCCCTCGAGCTGGCGAACCAGGCGGGTACCGGGCACCGCCTCGGGGAGACCGGCGTGCCCATCGCGATGGTCACCGACGCGGGCGACCGACTCACCGTCCCCGTCCGTCCGGCGCCTGCGGCGACGCTCGCCTGGCATGCAGCTCGCGCTCACGACCACGACGCCGCACGTCGTTACGGGCTCGAGGCCGCCCGGCAGGCCAGCGGCGCCCGCGCGTACGCGGCAGCACTCGGACATTACCTGACGACGCTCGAGGCCTGGGATGAGGACTTCGAGCCCGGCGAGCGCCGGAGGGTCCGGGCCGAGCTCGCCCAGGCGGCCTGGCTGGGCGGTCGCCCCGACCTTGCGGATCGGATCTGGCGCGAGCTTGCCGTCGCACCGGACGGCGACACCGCTGAGCCGGTCGACCGCGAGACGTTGTCGCTGGCGGTGGATGCGCGGCTGGCCCTGGGTCGAGCCGCCACCGCGCAGGGCGACCTCGAAAAGGCTGGGGCCTGGCTCCGCGAGGCCGTCGAGCTGGCGAGTCCGGACGACGCGATCCGGCAGGCCGCGGCGCTCGTCGGGCTGGCCAACGTCCAGGTCAACGCCCACGACCCGGACGCGATCGCCACGGCCCGCCTGGCTGTCTCGGCGTCCGAGGCGAGCGGGGATCAGGTTCTGGCTGTCACCGCGCACCGGATCCTCGTCTCGGCTCTCCAGAACGAGGGCGAGCTCGAGGAGGCGCTCGATCTCGCCCGACCTGCCCTGAGGCGCGCGCTTGACCTGGATCTCTCCGCGGAGGCCGCATTCCTCTATCGACGAGTCGGCGGGATCCTGGAACGGAAAGGGCGCTGGGGAGAAGCCTTCGAGTCGTACCGGCAGACGCTCAGGATCTGCGAGACGGACGGCCTTCGAGGCGAGCAGGAGGTCTGTGTCGCCTGCCTCTCGATCCTGGTCTTCACCCTCGGCGACTGGGCGATGGCCGAGCAGTTCGCCGAGCGGGCCGTGGGGGAGAGCGCCGCCACAGGCGGTGTCATCGGGCGCATCGGCGGTGACGTGATCCGACTGACCATGGCCGTCGCCCGCGGGCGGCTGGGCGACCGCGTCGGCCCCGAGCTCGAGGGCCCCCTCCGGGCGACGCTGACCGAGGCGGATCGGCTCCCGTTCATCTCCCTGCGCCTGCTCGGGTCGACTGCGCTTGCCCGTCTCCTCGTCGATCAGGGCCGCGTCGACGAGGCCCGGCGGACGCTCGAATCGGTGCTCGACGCCTGGAGGACCACGCCCGATCGCTACTACGTCCTGCCCGCCCTGGTCGCCGCGCTCGAGATCGAGGTCGCGCGTGGGCACTACGACCGCGCGCGCGACCACGTCGCCGAGCTCGTGCAGGTCCTCGCCGAGACGGGCGGTCCGGTCGCGGAGGCCCACACCCGTCATGCGTCGGGGCTTCTTGCCCTGGCCCTGGGCGATCCGGATGGCGCGGTGCGGGACCTCGAACGGGCAGTGGCCCAGTGGCGCGAGCTGGGGCCGCGCCTTGAGCTCGGCCGCAGTCTTGCGGCGCTCGCCCAGGCGTATGCGCGGCGGCTCGCCTGGGGTGATGGCGTGCGCGCCAAGCGGGCGCTGTCGGAGGCTCGGGACTGCTTCGATGATCTCGAAGCGAGCCGGGAGCTGGCAGCGCTCGAACGGGTGCGGCGGTCGTTACGCGGTCTCGACCGATCGCCAGCTGCCGACAACGATGACGCCGGCCGGCTGACCGCCCGAGAGCGAGACGTGTTGGCCCTGGTAGCCGCCGGCATGACCAACAAGGAGATCGCCGCCGAGCTCGGGATCGCCACGAAGACGGCCGGCATCCACGTCAGCAACATCCTGGGCAAGCTGGGCCTCTCGTCACGCGCCCAAGCAGCCCGATTCGCCGTGGAACACGGGCTGGCGGCCCCGCTGCTGGTCCGCAACCTGGACTGATCGGCGGCCCGGAGCGTTACGCGCCGCAGCATAGGGAATCGAACCGCGGTCCCTAGGGTTTGTCTCCACTCCACTAGGCATCCCACCCGATGGCACGCGAAGCCCGCGAGCTCACGCTGCTGGCATAGAGATCGTCCCACCGGACGGCGAGGCGCCATCGATGACGGAGGCGCCGACCAGATGCCACACGACACGGTGGGACCCGAAGGAGAGCAGCCATGGAACTCATCGCCGCCATCGGGTTCTTCACCACCTTCGCTGTCGCTGCGCTGGCGTTCGGGACCGACTCTCGGGAGCGGTACGTCTCCAAGGAGGAGATCCTGGCGAGCCACGGCTTCCGCTGGGATGACGGCCCCACCGACGAGGTTCTCGCCGCCGAACTGGTTGCGGCACGGGC
>JACDBZ010000158.1 GCA_013694645.1 Chloroflexota bacterium | reverse complement strand
GCCGCGGTACAGGTCCAGGAGCCGCGTGCTCAGACCAGGCCCGGAGCCCACGAGGTCCCGGAACGCATCGTGAAGGGTTCAATTTCCCCGATTCGTGGTCTGCGCCACCGGTAGCATGCGCTCTCCTGTACCGAAAAGGAGCTCCATGCTGTTCTCGCTCGTGTACTTCCTGGTCCGCCGTCTCCTCGCAGCCGGAGGTCGCCGACCAGACGACAAGGACATCGAGCTCCTGGTGCTCCGGCACCAGGTGAAGGTGCTGCAGCGGCAGCTGAAGCGCCCTCGACGCAACCGTCTCGAGCGGGTCCTGTTGGCGGCGGCGAGCAGGGCGATGACGAGGAGCAGCTGGTCCTCGTTCGTGGTGAAGCCCGAGACCCTGCTGCGCTGGCATCGGGAACTCGTCAGGAAGAAGTGGACACACAGGAGGTCGGGTCAGCCTGGCCGGCCAGCGATCGGTCCCGAAGTCCGAGACCTCGTCGTGCGCCTCGGCAGGCAAAACCCACGGTGGGGGTAGCAGTGGATGCGCGGGGAGCTGATGAAGCTCGAGATCAGGGTCTCCGCGACGACGGTCCGCACGATCCTCCCGCGACACGGCCTGGACCCTGCTCCCCGCCGGGCCGGCTCACCGTGGACCGAGTTCCTGCGGTCACCGGCGTCGGGGATCCTCGCGACCGACTTCTTCACCGTCGAGACGATCAGGCTGAAGACCATCTACGTCCTGTTCTTCATCGAACTCTCGACCCGGCGAGTGCAGCTGGCGGGCGTCACCGCGCAGCCCGACTCGGCGTGGGTCACCCAGCAAGCCAGGAAGCTCGCCATCGAAGAGCGGCGTTCGGGTGTTCGGTTCCTCCTGCGCGACCGGGACGCCGAGTTCTCGGCACACCGTTCGATGACGTACTCCGCGCCGAGGGCCTGCGCGTCATGCGGACGCCAATCCGCTCACCTCGAGCGAATGCATTCGCGCAGCGGTTCGGTGAGGACCGTGCGCCGAGAGTGCCTTGACCACGTCCTGATCTACGGTCGTCGGCACCTCGAGCGCGTGCTCCAGGCTTACGTCGCTGACTCCATGGCCGAGAGACCACATCGGGGATTGAGCTTGGCCGCGCGCGCCGGTAACAGAACGCCGCAGGTCCGGGAAAACCCGACTGCCGGTCGAACGAAGGGACGTGCTCGGCGGTCTGATCCACGAGTATCGCTGGGCCGCGTGATTGGGATTGTTGAACCCTTCACGCTCTGCTTGTCGCGGTTGTCATCGGCGTCGCCACGGCGAACAGCTTGTCCGGCGCCGCCGCCCGGCCAGTCGGCTATGACGTCGGCGATCCGGGCGTCGGCCAGGCGGCGCCCGAGTTCGAGCTCCCGAACGCCACCGGCAACGCCTACCGGCTCTCGGCTTCACGACTCTCGCAGGCGGTCTTCTCGCGGTGGGGGCTACGATGTTCTGGCCGTTTCCGTTAACTGTCCACCTTGCCGCGATCGCCGGCACCATCGCGATCCTGGCCGGAGTGGTGACGATGACCGTGACCCCACTGTCGGGTAGCCCTGGGGGTGATCGAGGCACCACGCCGATCCGGTAACGATCTTATGCGAGCCTTCAGCCCTCGCGGCCCCGTTCCTGCTGAAGTGTGCTTCTGTCGTCCGCCGCCACAGGCGCAGCTCGTGGATCGTCGAGGCGATCAGTACCGCCAGCAGCGCCAGGAGCCAGCCGAAGGCCAGCCAGCCAAGTGGCAGGTCGTACATCTCGACGATGTGGTTCGGTGGCTCGATGGCCCAGGGCCCGAAATGGATCGCGGTCGGCTGGAGCGCGGTGTCGTACGCTCGGGCCCTACCATTGTCTTGAAGGAATGACGAACATCGTGGCGAGATCGGACGTCCTACCGCCGCCAGAGGACGGCCAGCGAACCGATCCTGATGCCGGCCTGCTCGATCGGCTGCGCGAACATGACGAGGCAGCCTTCGGCGAGCTCGTGGCTCGATACCACGGCTCGATGCGGGGTATCGCGGCACTCTTCGTCCCGTCGCTCGCGATCGCCGAAGAGGTGGTCCAGGACACCTGGATCGCAATCCTGAGTGGACTCCCACGGTTCGAGGGTCGCTCCTCTCTGCGGACCTGGATGCTGCGCATCCTGACCAATCGCGCACGCAGCCGCGGCCAGCTGGAGGGTCGATCCCGATGGGTGGCTTCGCTCGAGGCCGAGGGCGACTACGAAGCCGCCGTGGACTCGGACCGCTTCAGCGATGATCCGTCGAGCTGGCCCGGCCATTGGCGCGCGCACCCTCGCTCATGGCAGGGCGAAGTGGAGGAACGTCTCCTCAGCAAGGAGTGGCAGGCACATCTGCGCACGCTGCTGG
>JACDBZ010000264.1 GCA_013694645.1 Chloroflexota bacterium | reverse complement strand
GCCGCGCGTACGCCGATATCGAGCCTCGGCCAGAACCTCTGACCGGTGGCAATGTCTGGCTCGAGCTGTGGCCACACTTCGTCGAGACATTGGCGCGCGAGGCGCGCGCATCGGTCCACCTGGAAGTTCGTCGCGCTCGCAGTACCCACCATCTCGTGGAAGGCGGCGCGAAGTCGCTGGCGAGGTCGCTGCGGCAGGCCTGGGAGCTGGATCCACGGCTTGCCAGTGCGGGCGCCCCCATGCCCAGCAGCAAGGGCACGCTGCGATGATTGCCGTCGTGGATTTCGGGTCCGGCAACACGCGGTCGGTGCTGCGCGCGCTCGCGGCCGTCGGTGCGGAAGCGTGCCTGGTCACGAGCCCGGCGGGGATCCGCGCGGCCGAACGGCTGGTCCTGCCCGGCGTCGGCGCAGCGCCGTCGGCGGTGGAGGAGCTGATGGCGCGCGGGCTGTGGGAACCGGTCCGTCGCTGGGGGGCCGACGGGAGGCCGCTCCTCGGGTTGTGCCTGGGCGCTCAGCTTCTGCTCGATGGCTCCGATGAGGGCGATACCCCGGGTCTCGGCCTGATCGCGGGTCGCTGCCGGGCATTCCCGAGCGTCGCCGACGGCGGTCCTCGGCAGGTTCCCCATATCGGCTGGAACGAAGTGCGCACCGACAGCGGCGCGTTCGACGCGTACTTCGTCCACGGCTACTGGCTCGACGCCGATCCTGCCGCCGTCACCGGATGGACTGATGTGGACGGCTTCCGCTTCCCTTCGCTCGTGCGTTCGGGATCAATGACCGGCACGCAGTTCCATCCCGAGAAGAGCGGCCCCACGGGTCGGGCGCTCCTGTCGGCATTTGCCGCAGGCGCCCTGGATGCGCGGGTCGAGGCGGCGACATGGAGCTGATCTGCGCCATCGACCTATTGGATGGCGGTGCGGTGCGCCTGGTCCAGGGCGACTACGAGCGGCGAATCGGCGCCGATGCGGACCCCGCTGAGCTCGCCCGTCGCTTCGTCGCGGCCGGCTGTCGTCGGCTCCATGTCATCGACCTGGCCGGAGCGCGCGCGGGACGTCCGATGCAGCTCGAGCTGCTCGGCGAGATCGTGGTCGCGGCACGGAGCGAGGCGTCGGATGTGGTCGTGGAGGCGGGCGGCGGACTGCGACGCCTGGCTGACGTTGACGCTCTGCTGGAGCGTGCCGACGAGGCGCTCCTCGGCACGGCGGCCATCGAAGACGCGGCATTCCTGCGCGCGTGCGCCGCCGCATACCCCGGCCGGATTGCCGTTTCGCTCGACCTGCGCGCCGATCGGCCGGCGCTCGACGGCTGGATGCGGACGGGGGATACGGGCGCGGAGGCGCTGGCCCGGCGCCTGCTCGCGGACGGTGCCTCGCGCCTCATCGTGACCGATACCGCCCGCGACGGTACCCTTGCCGGCCCGAACCTCGAGCTTCTGACGCGAATCCGGGCCGCGGTGCCGGGTGCAGTGCTGGTGGCCGCGGGCGGCATCGGCTCCATCAATGATCTGCGCGCCGTCGTCGAGGTCGGCTGTGACGGCGCGGTCGTCGGGCTGGCACTCCTCACCGGGGCAATCGACCCGGCCGAGGCCATGGCGGTGCTGGCGTGACGCTGCGAAAGCGGATCATCGCCTGCCTCGACGTGACCGACGGCCGCGTGGTCAAGGGGACGCGCTTCGTCGACCTGGTCGATGCCGGCGATCCGGTGGAGCTGGCCGCTCGGTACGCTGACGAGGGAGCGGACGAGATCACGATCCTCGACATCGGGGCGACGCGCGACGCCCGTCCCGCCCTGCTCGACCTGATCGGTCGCGCGGCGACCGCGCTCGACGTGCCGCTTTCGGTCGGGGGCGGCGTGCGCAGCATCGCGGATGCCGCCGCATTTCTTGACGCGGGCGCGGACAAGGTCGCCGTCAACAGCGCCGCCCTGCGCGACCCGACGCTCGTCGAGCTCCTCGCCGATCGGCTCGGCTCGCAGTCGGTCGTCGTGGCCATCGACGCGGCTAGGTCCGCGCCGCGCGTGTGGCGCGTGCGGGCCGTGGCCGCAACCGAGGAGACCGGGCGCGAGGCTGTCGCTTGGGCGCGCGAGGCGGTCGAGCGCGGCGCCGGTGAGCTGCTCGTGACGAGCATCGATCGGGACGGCACGCGCTCTGGCTATGACCTGGAGCTGACCGCCGCGATCGCGGCATCGGTCCGCGTGCCGGTCGTCGCGTCGGGTGGCGCGGGAAGCGTCGACCACGTGGCCGAGGTGCTGGAGGCCGGCGCGGCGGCCGCCCTGCTGGCGTCGACGCTTCACTTCGACATCCTGCGTATCGGCTCACTCAAGCGGGCGCTCGCGGATCGCGGGCTGAGCGTCCGGCTGCCTCGGCCCGCTCCATCGGCGCAGCAGGTGGCGGCGTGGCTTGGCTGACCGAGCGCCGACCCGACTGGTCCCGAGGCGATCTCCTTCCCGTGGTGGTGACCGATGCGGCGCGCGGCGACGTCCTCATGCTCGCATGGGCCACCCGCGAGGCGGTCCAGGCCACGGAGCATACCGGCGAGGCGCATTTCTGGTCCCGTTCGCGGAACGAGCTGTGGCGGAAGGGTGCCACGAGTGGCAACGTGATGCGGGTCGTCGACATGACGGTCGACTGTGACGCCGATGCCATCGCGTATCGCGTCGAGCCATCGGGCGCTGCCTGTCACACCGGCTCGCGCTCGTGCTTCGATGGCGACCCGGCATTCGATCTCGCCGCCCTGGCCCGCATCATCAATGCGCGGCGTGGGACGTCTCCTGACACCTCCTACACCGCGCGCCTCCTGGCAGGTGGACCGCGACGGCCGGCTGAAAAGGTGACCGAGGAGGCGGGGGAGCTGTCGGCCGCCGCCCTGGTCGGCAGCGACGATGAAGTCGTGGCCGAGGCCGCTGACCTCCTCTACCACGCGCTCGTGCTGCTCGAGTCGCGTGGGCTCAGCCTCTCGGCGGTGGAGCGGGAGCTCGGAGAGCGGCACGCTGCGTCGTAGGCAGCGCGGCGCGAGTCAGGCGGCGGAAACGACGTCGACGGGACCCATGTCCGCAGCCTCGAGCTCTGCGCGCAGCACCGACGCGTCGCCAACGACCAGGATGAGCGCCTCATCGGGGCGGACGAGCTCGCGCGCAACCCGGTGCACGTCGCTGCCGCCGACCGTCTCGAGCCTTGCCCGGTAGCGCTGCCACCAGTCGTGCGGCTGGTCGTACACGGCGAGGGGCTCGATCGCCGATGCGATGCCGCTGGTCGTCTCGAATCGGAGCGGGAACACGCCGATCAGGAAGTTGCGAACCTCGGCCAGCTCGGCCTCCTCGGGCTGGCTGTCGCGGATGCGTTCGAGCTGCCCGAGCAGCTGGCGAATCGCGTCGACGCTGACCTCCGTCTGCACCGCGGCGCTGGCGATGAAGGGGCCGATGGCCCGGCGAGGGTCGAAGCTTGCCCGGGCGCTGTAGGTGTAACCGAGCTCCTCCCGCAGCCGCAGGTTCAGGCGACTGCCGAAGACCCCGCCAAGCAGAGCCGCCATCACGATCGCCGGGAAGTAGCGCGGATCGTGCCGATTAATTCCGAGATGCCCCACGCGCAGCTCGCTCTGGACCGACCCGGGGCGATCGACGAGGACGATGCGGCGCCCTCCGCGCTGGACCGGCTCGATCGTCCGGTGCGTGGGCGCGGTGCCGCCCCAGTCGCCGAGGTGCCGCTCGATCGCGGCGCGGGCGACCTCGGGCGTGATCGCGCCGGCGATGATGATGTCGGTCACGTTCGGCGCGTAGTGGCCGGCGTGGAATGCCGCCGCGTCTTCCACGGTGAGTGCCTCGACGGTCTCCGGGCGTCCGGCCGAGAGGCGCCCGTACGGGACGTCATCGGCGAACACCTCGCGCAGGAAGCTCTCGTCGGCGAGGCGGCCGGGATCCGCGCGGGCCTGGAGGATGTCGTTCAGGCGCTCGGACTTCAGCCGATCGAACTCGCCGGGATCCAGGCGCGGGGTGCGCAGCATCTCGGCCAGGAGTTCCAGGCCGTCGTCGAGCTTGCTGCCGAGCGCCGTGAACCCGGCGCGCGCGCTGTCCCATGATGACTCGCTGCCGACCTCGATCCCGAGCCGCTCGGTCGTCTCGGCGAAGGCGGACGCGTCCAGGCGGCGCGTGCCGGTCACGAGGAGCTGCGCGGTCAGCCCGGCGAGTCCCGCGTGCGCCTCGTCCTCGGATGCGGCTCCGGCATCGGTCAGGAGGTGGATGCTGACGAGCTCGCGGTGGGGCAGCGGAACGAGCCAGACGCCCAGCCCGTTGTCGAGGCGCTGGTGCTCGAACGACGGGAACCGATAGGGCCGTGGCGCTCCCGCAATCGGACGCTCGCTCACGATGCCGCCTCGGCCGGCACGTAGGTGAGCGTCACCCGGTTCTCGGGGAGAAGCGAAGCACGCAGCGCATCGGTCACGCGGTCGCTGTCGACGGCTCCCCAGCGGCTCGCCTCCTCGTTGATCCGCTCGGGCTGGTCGAAGAGACAGGTGTACATGCTGAGCCGATCGGCCCGTTCACTGACCCGCTCGAGCATGCCGGCGACGTGCGCCGCGTGCAGGTTGTTGACGCGCTCGAGGTCGGCGTCGGTGGGCCCATCGGTGGCAAGGCGGTCGAGCTCGGCCAGGGTTGCGGCCTCCAGTGTCTCGGTGCTGACGCCGGGCCGCGCGGTGACCCACAACGCGAACATGCTGGCGCCGCCGACGATTGGGAAGACGAAAACGCTTGCATCCTGTGCGACCTGCTGCTCCCTCACCAGGCTGGCGTACAGCCGGGAGGCGCGCCCAGCGCCCAGGACGTCGGCGGCCACGTCGAGCGCGTCGAACGCATCGGTTCCGAAGACCGGGATGCGATGCGCCAGGTAGATCCGCGGAAGCGGCACCTGGTCGGCTACCGTCTCGCGCACCTCCTCACCGAGGAGCGGATCGATTGTCAAGTCTGGCGAGGGCGGGAGGCTGGCGTTGGCCGGGATCCGCCCGAAGTGGCGCTCGATCATGGTCAGCGCCTCATCAGCCTCGAAATCGCCGGCGACGGTCAGGACGGCGTTGTTCGGCGCGTACCAGGTGGCGAAGAACTCCTGGACGTCCTCCAGGGAGGCGGCCGAGAGATCCTCCATCGAGCCGATGGTCGAGTGGTGATAGGGATGCCCTGCGGGGTAGACGAGGGCCTGCATCTTCTCGTCCCACGACCCGTACGGTTGGTTGTCGACACTCCAGCGACGCTCGTTCTTGACGACGTCGCGCTGGTTGTCCAGCTTCTCCTGTGTCATCGCTGGCAGGAGCGACGCCATCCGATCCGCCTCCAGCCAGAGCGCGAGCTCCAGCTCGTGCCCCGGGAGCGTCTCGAAATAGTTGGTGCGGTCGAGCCAGGTGCTCGCGTTCAGCGTCCCGCCCGCAGCCTGCACGAGGCTGAAATGCTGGCCCTTCTCGACGTTCGCCGAGCCCTGGAACATCATGTGCTCGAAGAGGTGCGCGAAGCCGGAGTGCCCGCGCTCCTCGCTGCGCGCGCCCACGTCGTACATCACGTCGACGGCGATGGTCGGCGACGTGTGATCGACCGAGAGCACGACGCGGAGGCCGTTCGGGAGCTCCGTGCGGCGCACGTCGAGCTTCAGCGGCGGCGCGGTGAGAACCGCGGGCTTCGTCGCGTCCGTCCTGGTGAGCGGCGCGGCGGGTGTGTCCGGAGCCGCGCGCGCGGGGCCCGCGGTGATCGTCAGCGAGGCGACGAGGAGGAGCGGGGCCTTGGCGCGCATGCCCCGCGCTTATCCCAGTTTCGTGCGGGCAGCGACACGAAGCGCCCTTGCGCGCGGCGCCGACCCGCCAGCGTCACTGGCAGGCGGTCTTGCACGTGTCGAGGATGCACGTCGAGAACAGCTTGAACGTCGCTACGGCCGTCGGGTGCGCGAGGTTGCAGGCGTCGACGC
>JACDBZ010000134.1 GCA_013694645.1 Chloroflexota bacterium | reverse complement strand
ACGACCTGGACCGATACCGAGGCGTGATCGAGCCACTCGCGGAGGAATTCGACCCGTTCGACATTGCCCTGGCGGCAGCTTCGATGGCCGATCTCGGCTCCGGCGCCGATCACGACGAACCCGAGCTGCCGGATCTCACCCTGCGGCCCCAGCGCGGGGAGAACGGCCCGCGCCGCGCTCCACCCGGCCCGCGGGCCACGCAGGGACCCGGGCGCGAATACCGCGGTGGCGACGGGATGGTGCGTCTCTTTCTCGGGGGCGGCCGCCAGGCGGGGATCCGGCCGGCCGACATCGTGGGCGCCATCACGGCCGAGGCGGGCATCGGCGGTCGGGCCATCGGCGCAATCGAGATCTTCGACCGATACGCTCTCGTCGAGGTGCCGGACGAGGTCGCGGACGACATCGTCCGCGCGCTGCGCGAAGGCAGCATTCGTGGCCGTCGCTTCCCGGTGCACCGCGACAGGGATGTCCAGGGGTAGGTTGCAGTCGGTGTGCATCGGTCAGGTGCGGTGCGTGGGCCGCCGTTGGTAAGGCCGCCCATAGCCGGAACGGTCACTCGTCGCACGGCCCCCTGACCCGTATCGTCACGAGTGGCAGAGCCAGTCGCACGTGAGATGAAAGGGTCCGATGCAGCAGGTACAGCCCCAGGAGTGGCGCAGGTTCGGATTCGGTGGTCCGCCGGAGCCCTGGGAACACGGCGCCCTGCGCGATCTCGATCGGCTGGCGACCTCCTACTTCCTGGACATCCTGGAGTCGCACCGGCTCATGATGGCCGCCGCCTGCGAGGAGGATCTGCGGAGGCAGGTCGACGACCTGTTCGCGACGGCCACCCGTCAGAAGCACGAGATCGACTACACGCTGCGGCATTGGGCGACTCCCGTCGAGCGCGCGCGGGTGGAAGACCGTCTCGGCTCGCTGATGCGGATCGGCATGCGCCTGCGCGAGATGCGCGACTCGCCCTCTCTTCAAACGATTCGCACGGGGAGTGGCTGACGATCCGACGGCCTCCCTCAGCGTCATCCATTCGCTGGGTGCATCGGATCTGACCTGTTTGACGGTCCCTCGCCGTCAACGACGGAAACTGCAATCGTCCCGTGCATGGTTGACGGCGCCAGACCCCAATGGCCCGCCATTGATCCACTGGATGCATACGCAGACGGTATGAGAGCCGGCCTCCCAACGCCGGACCATCGACCGCTCGTCGGTAGACTAGGCCCATGCCGCGCATGCCCACGCTCGCTGATGTCAATGCGGCCCGCGCGCGGCTGCATGGGATCGCTCTTCACACCCCACTCGAGCCGAGCCGCGAGCTCGGTGAGGCAACCGGAGCCGCCGAGGTCCGCCTGAAGCGCGAGGAGGTCCAGCCAACCGGCGCCTTCAAGACGCGCGGCGCCCACAACATGGTCGCCATCGTTGCCGAGCAGAGCCCCGCGGCGGCCCTCGTCACGGCGAGCAGCGGCAACCACGGGATCGCGGTGGCCACGGCGGCCGTCCGCCACGACATGCGCCTGACGGTGCTGGTCGGACGATCGGTCTCGCCCGCCAAGCTGGAGCGCCTGCGTGCACTGGAAACGAACCGCATCACCGTCGAGCTGACCGGCAGCGACACCGATGATGCCGAGGCCGAGGCCAGGCGTCGCGACGATGCCGGGCACGCCATTTACATCCCGCCCTACAACGACGCCGATGTGATCGCCGGCCAGGCAACCGTGGGGGTCGAGATCCTGGAGGATTGGCCGGAGGTGGACACGATCGTGGTGCCGATCGGCGGCGGCGGGCTGATCGCCGGCATCGGCCTATGGGTCAAGGCGGTCAAGCCGAGCGTGCAGCTGATCGGTGTCCAGCCGTCCGCGTCCCCTCCCATGTATGCCTACTTCGAGACGGGCACGGTCGACGCCATGCCGATCGCTCCCACCATCGCCGACGGCGTTGCCGGCAACATCGAGCGGACCAGCATCACCTGGAAGCTCTGCCGTCGGCTCGTTGACGAGGTCGTGGTGATCGAGGAAGAAGAGATCGCGCAGGCGATGCGCTGGGCGCTCGAGGTTCCGCACCTGCTGCTCGAGGGGAGTGCCGTGCTGGGCATCGCGGCACTGCGGCCCGGCCTGCTCGACCTGGCCGGCCGAAACGTGGCGATCGTCACCACCGGTCGCAACGTGAGCCTGGAGACCGTGCGCGGCGTCGTGGGATGACGACCTGACGGGGTGCTCACTCGAGGGCTCCTGTCCACTGCAGCGCGGTGTCCGGTGAGGCGGCTGCATCCTCCAGGGCGTCGAGCTCGCGTTCGCTCTCACGCAGCACCCGCCGAGCCGCCTCGATCGAGACCAGTGAGAACGTGACCTCATCTCCGGGCCGCAGCGCCGCAATCCGTCCGATATCGGCACGAATGACGCAGGCCGGAACCGGATATCCACCCGTGACGGGACGGTCGGCAAGCATCACGATCGGTCGCCCGTCCGGAGGCACCTGGATCGCGCCGAGCGGCAGTCCCAATGATGCCACCTCCGGTTCGCGGGGAAGGGAGAGTCCATCGAGCCGCACCCCGGCCCGGTCCGCCTCGGCCCCCACGATCCAGTCCTGGTCGACGAGCGCACTCGCGCCCCGGTGCGGTCCATCGACGATCCGGATCGGCCCCGATGGCTGGGAGCCGACCCATCGGCGCACGGTGCCCGACGGCGTGCCGCACGCAAGCCGATCTCCGGCACGGAGGACCCGCCCCTGGTGCCCACCGAATCCGGTGCGAAGGTCGGTCGCCGCCGACCCGAGAACGAGCTCGACATCGATACCTCCGGCCACGGCGAGGTATCCCCGAGCTCCATCACCTGCCCCGATGCGCAGCAACGATCCCGCGCGAACATGTCGACCGGCGTTCGTCGGGAGCGGCAATCCGTTCAGTCTCGCTTCGAAGGTGGCGCCGGTGAGCGCAACCACCGTGGGTGCTTCGAAGCGCAACCACGGCCCATGCAGGGTGATCTCGAGCAGCGCCGCATCGTCGGAATTCCCGACCAGCCGATTCGCCAGGCGCGCGCCCCACGGGTCGACCGCGCCACCGATCGGCACGCCGAGGTGGCGCCATGCCGGCCTGCCCCCTGCAGTCTGCACCGATGTCAGCGCCCCGGCCTCGAGAACCTCGATCATGCCGGCTCGAAGCGGACCCGATCGCCGGGCAGCAGGAGCACCGGCGGGTCCCTCCGCACATCGAAGAGCGATGCGTCGGTCCGACCGACGACGCGCCAGCCGCCGGGCAGATCGGCCGGATAGATGGCGGTCATCGACCCGGCGATGGCGACAGAGCCGGGCGAAGTCCGCGTCCGTGGTGTGGCCAGGCGGTCCACGCGAAGCTCGGACGGCAGA
>JACDBZ010000100.1 GCA_013694645.1 Chloroflexota bacterium | reverse complement strand
CCGTAGAACAGCACCGGGGTGCCGGGCAATGAGAAGCAGAGGCTGTACATCAGCTCGATCCGGCGGCGATCGCCGTCCACCATCGGCGGCAGGCGGCGCCGGATGCCGCGCTCGTAGATCCGCATGTCGGGATCCGGCGCGAACGCCGCCCACACCTCGTCGCGTTCGGCATCGGTCAGCTTATCGAGGCTCAGCTCGTCGTGGTTGCGGACGAAGGTCGCTCATTGCGCCGATACGGGATGCGGCGGAAGCGACCGCAGGGCCGTACGGTCAGCCCCGCGAAGTCACCGATGCCGTCTCCGTACGCGTCGCGATAACGTCTCGACGTCGACGCAAATGATCTCATTCTTCCACCACAGGTCGCTCGTCTCGCCGGTTTCCATGAGGAGGGTCGTGCGGCACGAACGATGCCGGAGGAGCGGCGAATGCACACGACGCAGCGCTTTCGATGACGCGCATCGCCGATGTAGGAGGCCTGCGTCGGCCATCGCGGGTCCCTGTGCGATGCGCAAGCCGCGGCGCCATGCAGTGCTCTGCGGCTCAGGGGTGGGCGGCGCTCCACGATACGGCGCGCGCCGGTCGGATCTCGATGACCGGCAGGTCCTCGAGCGGCATGCCGGCGTACTGCGCATACCGCGCTCGGAGCGCTGACAGCGCCGCAGCGTGACCGTCCGCTCCAGGCTCGATAACGTGGGCCTCGCCTTCGATCCGGATCCATGCCAGCCGACGCCAGTCCTCGTCCCAATGATCCACCAGGAGCGAGACTCGCGAATCAGCCGCGATATCCCGCAGCCGCGCGAGGTCGCGCGGGTCGGTGCCGCGCTTCGGCTTGGCGTCGATCGGCGTCACGATCGTCTCGCCCAGGACGGCGTAACAAACGGGCACCGGGCGCGGCCGGCCCTGGCGGCCGATCGTCACGAGCATCGCGCGACGCTCCGCGTCGAGCAGCCGACGGGCGGCCTCACCAAGCATCGGTCACACGGGCTCGAGACGAAGTGTCGTCGGCAGGGTCTCTGGCAAGAGCATCGATGCCGTACTGGCGCGGCTTCGGCGGCCGTACTTCGCCCGCAAGAGCTCACTCACGAGCTCGACCGATGCGCCGTCGCCGGCCGGCGCGACCCGCACCGCGATTCGCTCGCCATCGACGAGGATCGCGCCGCTCGGCCGCTCGCGCAGGTCGCGATACCATCGGCCGCGGTCGCCGCGGACCGACCGAACGTAGGCGTCGCGGTCGTTCGCAACGATCCAGATGACAGCGCGTCGCGCTGCACCGGACGTCGAGACCGTCTCGATCTCGACCTCTTCGGCCGCGCGGAAGCGCTCGAGTGTCGCTGCGTCAAAGCTCATCGGTCCATTGTGCGCCGCGCTATCGTTTCAGGCGTGAGAGGCGTGGCGCTGCTTCGTGGCATCAACGTCGGTGGCAGCGCCCGCGTGCCGATGGCTGAGCTGCGCGAGCTGTTCGAAGGCCTCGGCCTGACCGATGTCGCGACGTACGTTCAGAGCGGCAATGTCGTGTTCACGGCCGCGAGCCTCGATGCGGCGAAGCTCGCCGGCGCGCTCGAGAAGGAGATCGCCGCAGCCTTCAAGGTTCGCTCATCGGTCCTGGTTCGCACCGGTCGGGAGCTGGCTGCAATCGGATCCCGCCACCCGTTCGAGGCCGATGAGCCAACGCCGGCCAAGCTCCATGTCGTCTTCCTGCGTGGCGCGCCGTCGAAGGAGCGGGCTGCCGCGCTCGATCCCGACCGGTCGCCGGGCGACCGCTTCGCGCTGCGGGGTCGCGAGCTCTACGTCCATTATCCGAATGGGCAGGGCCGCTCGAAGCTCACTGTTGACTACATCGAGAAGGCGCTCGGCACCGTCGGGACAGCCCGCAACTGGAACACGGTGCAGAAGCTTCGCGCGATGGTCACCGAGGTGGACCGATGACGACCGAGGTCGCGACCGCCTGGCCCGTTGGTCATGGGTGCGAAAGGCCTTCGCCTGCGTCACCCAGCCGTCTGACCCAAGCACGTCGCCGCAGCCGGTCGAGCGAATCCCGTCGTGGGATCGCGATGGCCGGGCCAGCATCGGCCTGTTGCGCGTTACGCGGTTCATCATGAGCCACCGATGAGAATGGCTGCGCACCACGGTCTACCCTCACGAGGACCGCGAGACGGGCACCCGTCGGCGGACACAGAAGGGAGACAGCATGAATTTCAACAGCATCCTGATCGGCTCAGAGGATCCGCCGCGACTGGTGGACTACTACACCAGGCTCTTCGGCGAGCCCGGCTGGTCAGAAGGCGGGTACACCGGCTGGCAGATCGGTACCGGCTCGGTCACCGTCGGTTCCCACGACCAGGTCACCGGCAAGAATGCCCACCCCGGCAGAATCATCTGGAACATCGAGAGCTCCGACGTCAAGGGCGATTTCGAGCGCTTCGTCGCCGCCGGTGCGACCGTCGTGCAGGAGCCCTATGGCCCGGATGGAGAGTCCGATGGGGGACAGATCGCCACCTTCGCCGACCCGGACGACAACTATTTCCAGCTGATGAGCCCGATGGGGCCAAGTTAGGCGCGGGGGAAGCTCCTTCCGCACACCGATGCCGATCTGGCAGAACGGGCCCGTTGATGGCCTGAATCGTCAGGTGGCGCGAAGGCAGGCCACGCAAGCCCTCGCGGACCGCTCCGGGACTGCGATGCGTGCCGACCGGTTGGTCCACAGCGCCGCGCGCTCGGTGTCAGCCGCGTCCTCGCACCACACCATCACAGCGCCGAGCCGCAGATATCGCTGGTAGAAGCCACGCGTCCCGTCGAACCCCCGACTCGCATAGAACGCCTCTTTTTCGCGGCGGCCAGCGACCTGGCGGGTGACGCCCTCGAGTGAGCTGTGAGAGGGGCCATCGGTGTCTCCTTCGTGATCCTTGGTCGGAACACGCTGAGAATCACACCGGTGGTCCCGCTGCTGCTCGCCTACTCAGCAGTGAGGCTCTTGCTCAATTCCCACCACTCAGGGCACGTCCCTTCGTTCGACCGCCATTCGGGTTTTCCCCCGGACCTGCGGTGTTCTGTTACCGGCGGGCGCGGCCAAGCTCAATCCCCGATGTGGTCTCTCGGCCATGGAGTGAGCGACGTAATCCTGGAGCACTCGCTCGAGGTGCCGACGA
>JACDBZ010000083.1 GCA_013694645.1 Chloroflexota bacterium | reverse complement strand
CGTCGCGACGTGGATAACGCCAACGAGGATGGCGAATGAGAGAAGCCGGCTCGCTGCCCGTGATGGGTGAGCGGATGCTACGCCTAGCCGGGATACGAGCGAACGGCCGCGGCGACCGAGGGCGGATCGCAGATGCCGCGAGCGGCCAGGTTCTCGAGGAAGGCGGACCGATCTGCCAGCTCGGCGTGGAGGGCATCGGCCGTCATACCCAAACTGCTCGCCAGCACGGCATAGGCAGCAGGGTTGTGAACGAACGTGCGATCCGTGCGGCCACCGTCATCAGGGAGCATCGGCGGAGAAGGCAGGCGCTGAGCGCCGGTCAGGCTCGGTGATCGGTCGCCTTGGATGGCACCCAAGCGCACCGGCGCCAGGGCGCCATCATCGTCGAGGCGCAGATGCCAGGCCTCCTCGATGCGCCGATACATGCCGGCCGGCGTCGCATAGGCCGAGTACTGGAGGTAGATGGTCAGGCCGGCGAGATCCACATCGGTCGCGCCAAGGTTGGTCCGCAAACTCTCGAGCGCCTCCGGAAGTGAGTCCGCGTGCATCGTGGCGCCTAGCCCCCAGCCCTTGCCGGCCAGCACGAGCGCGCCCCGCGCGGCCCGGCCCCAGACATAGATGGGCAGGTGGTCGCTCATCTCGTTGATGAGCAGGTAGCCGGTGCCGGCAGGGATCTCGTCGAGCCAGTCGTACTCTTCCCACCAGCCCCGCACGAAGACGCCCGTGGTGTCGTCGGGCAGGAAATCGACAAGCGCGCTGAGGGCGGTCGTCTTGCCGGCCTGCGGCGCCTCGGAGCTGAGCATGACCGACCGGCGTCTGCTGACGACGGCCCACAGCGTCGCCATCAGGCGGTTGTCGATGGTCGGGGTGCCGATCAGCTCGACGGCGCTCATCGGTGTCGGCGGCGCCCAGTGGTAGCCCCACCATCCTTCGGGGAAGCGACTGAACCATGCTGCGAGGTCGCCGGTCATCGTTTGGCCACGGTACGCGGGGTCCGAGTGGGGTGCAACCGCGCGCACGGTGGGTATTGCGCCGGGCGCATGAACTGAACGAGGGAGCGCCGATTTCGCTGGCTTCCGTGCATCGCGCGCAAGAGACTGCGCGGAATCGGCCCGAATTGCCTCGCTCGGCCTCCGGTTCGTGCACCCGATGCAACTGTTTCCGTCGCGGTCACCGCATGGCGGCTGGGAATTCGGCTATCTGCGGCGGAGGAGGCGGCGCTGTCGAACGTGGCGCCAGACGAAGGTCGCGCGCATGACGAGACCGGCAACGAAGTCGATCGCGATCCCGAGGACGCCGTCGGGACCCACATGGAAGTCGATCCGATCTTCGATCCAGGTTCCGTCGCGCGCGGCACTGAAGGTGTGGGAGTGGTGGAAGCGCGCCATCGGGCCGGAGAGGGTTTCGTCCACGAAGCGCTCCCCCGGCACGCGCACCAGCAGGCGCACGATCCAGGACCGCTGCAACGGGCCGATGCCGTAGCGAAATTCGAAGATGGAACCCGGTCGCGGCGGCGCTGGCTCAATCCGCACCAGGCGAATGCTGACCGGCGGCGGCATGAGCGTCGGGAGGTTGGCGGGATCATCGAAGAAAGCGAACACCTCGTCGACGGGGGCAGCCACCCAGGCGCGGGAACGAATAATCGGCATGGCTGCGCACGATACGTTGGATGGCGCGCGCGCGTCAGGCCTCCGGCGTGCTGCACGACTGCACGAGTGCACGAGTGCAAGACTCCACGCCGATGGTCTGATGGGACCACGCGCTGCGAGGGTGCAAACCCCCGGCGACTGCGCGGCTAGGTCCCGAACGGATTAACCGGCTTCGGCGAAGTCCCCTGCAACACGGCCTTCGTCTCGGTGTACAGGTCCAGCGCCTCGAGCGACTGCTCACGGCCATAGCCGGACTCCTTGAAACCTCCGAACGGGACGCCGGGAAAGGCGACGAACGGCGTGTTGATGCCGACCGCACCGGAGCGAATCTTCTGCGCCACCCGGTGGCCGCGCGCGCTATCGGCGGTCCAGACCGTCGCCGCCAGGCCGTAGCGCACGTCGTTGGCAAAGCCGATGGCCTCCTTCTCGTCGGTGAACCGGCTGAGCGTCACGACAGGACCGAAAACCTCCTCCTGCGCGATCCGCGAGTCGTTCGACACCCCGCCGATCACGGTGGGTGCCACGAAGGCATCCGCGTCCAGACCTTCGGCCAGCGTGAGGTCACCGCCGGCCAGCATCTCTCCCCCGTCCTCCACGCCTATCTCGACGAACCGGCGCACCTTCTCGGCGTGCGCGCGAGAGATGAGCGAGCCGACCTTGGTGTCATCCACCAGTGGATCACCAACGGTCAGCGCCCGAGCCTTCTCCGCAAAGGCCGATGCGAACGCGTCATACAGCTGGTCCGCCACCAAGATTCGGGAGCGCGCCTCGCAGGACTGGCCGGCCGAGTAGTAGATGGCCCACAGCGAACCGATGACGGCAGCATCGAGGTCTGCATCGGCGAAAACAATGTTGGGCGACTTGCCACCGAGCTCCAGCGACACGCGCTTGAGCGTCTTTGCGGCGACCGCGGCGATTCGGCGGCCGGTATCGGTCGCGCCGGTAAAGGCGATCTTGTCGATACCGGGATGGGCGGCCATCGCCTCCCCCACCTCCGCGCCCGGGCCGGGAATCACGTTCAGGACGCCGGCCGGGATGCCGGCCTCGAGCGCCAGCTCGCCGAACCGGATTGCGGTCAGCGGCGTCGCCGACGCCGGCTTGAGGATGATGGTATTGCCTGTCGCCAGTGCCGGCGCCACCTTCCAGGCCGCCATCATGAGCGGGTAGTTCCAGGGGATGATGGCGCCGACCACGCCGACCGGCTCGCGCAACGTGTAGGTCACCACCGCCGGGTTGACGACGTGCGAGCGCCCGTAGAGGTGCTGCGCCGTTCCCGCGAAGAATTCGAGCGTGGAGACCGCGACCTTGATCTCGGCCGCGCACTGCCACTTCGCCTTGCCGCTGTTGCGCGACTCGAGCTCCGCCAGCTCGTCGGTCTGCCCGTCCAGCAGCTGCGCCAGCCTGTTCAGCATTCGCGCGCGCTTGGCGGGTGCCGTCTTCGCCCAAGCGCCGTCGAACGCCCCGCGGGCGGCGGTCACCGCCGCGTCGACGTCATCGGTCCCGGCCTGGGCAACTGTCGCAAGCTCGCCGCCGTGCGCGGGGTCGAAGGTGGGGAAGGTGCGGCCGCTCACCGCGTCGCGGAGCTCGCCGCCGATCAGCAGTTGGGTGGGAGCATCGGTCATAGGTGAATGGTAGGGCTGGGGCCGCGCTCGCGCCGGTCCATCGAGCACAGCGGCGCCAGGAGGCGGCCGACCGGCCGCCTCCTCGAAGTGGTGTTGTCGATCAGTGCTCGGTGATCATCGCGCCGCCAACGGAGATGCGTTGGAGCACGTTTCCGTCGACATCGAAAGCGATGACGGCCACCGCTTCCGTCCCTGCGGGCCACCAGGCGAAAGCTACTTCGTCGCCGAGCGTGGCGACCGTCGGCTCCGAGCCGTCGCGCTCGATGACCACGCGGGCCACGTCCGGAGTGACACCGACCACCCAGGCCTGGACACGCTCAGCGATCTGCGCATCCGCACCGGGCTGGGCGATGAATGTGACGCCGGGTGCCGGCTGGCCGGTGGCGCCCTCGTGCTCGGCCGAACCATCGCCACTTGGTGCATCGACCGCACTCGTGCCCGGCCCCGCGAGGACCATCGGATCGATGTCGGGGCCCGTCAGGCACAGCCCATACGCTCCGCCATCGCCGAAGAGCAGCATCGTGTAGTCGCCGCGCTGCTCACTCCCGACGATTCGCAGCGCGCCGAGATGGTCGGGGTCGGCGCTCGTGCATTCGTCCGCTGAGCTTGCGACGATTGTTGGATCCGCGCCGGACGGTGTCGCGCTCCAGCTCGCGAACGCTTGCTGAGGCGCGAGCACCGTGGTGGCCAGTACGGCGGCGCCAGCAGCGACAGCGACAATTGGCACCGCAACTCGTGGCAACCAGCCGCGGCGGCGCGTGGCTCCGCCGGCTTGCGTCGAATACCCGACCGGGATCGTGGCCGCGTTGCTCATCTCATAGCGTGAGAAGGCGCGCCGGATCGCGCGCGCGAACGTTTCGTCATTCATGGTGTGACTCCTGTCGTGTCGTGGCCGGCGCGCTCAAGTTGCTCTCGCAAGCTGCGCAGCGCTCGGTGAAGATGTGCCCGGACCGTCCCCGGCGCCATGCCAAGGGACTGCGCGGTCTGGTCGATGCTCTGGTCAAGCAGGATTCGAAGAGCCACCACCTGGCGCTGGCGGCGTGGCAGCCGCCAGACCGCCCGGATCAGGAGCGGGTCCATCGGTCGTTCGTCGTCCGGTGCGACGAGTGCGGATGGCGGCTCAGCGCTCTCGCGCCGAAGGCGACGCCACAGCGACGTCGCGTGATTGAGCGCGACTCGAGCCACCCACCCAACGGGGTTCGGGTGAACGCTGACCCGGTCCCAGTCGGCATACGCGCGCGCGAAGGCCTCCTGGACGGCGTCCTCGGCCCGATGTGGATCGCGGACCGTGACCAGGACCGCCCGGTAGATATCATCCCGAGACCGGACGTAGAGATCCGCGAACGATGCCGCGTCGGTCCCGTCCGCTTCACGACGCCGCGCATCATCGGGGGCGTAGTTGCCCGTGTATGTCTCGGTCAGCTCCATATCCCACTCACGCAGGGGCGCCTCGAAACGCTTACACGGAGCGGGTTTGGGCGCCAGGATCGAACCAGGACGGATGACTCATGGCCGACCGGCGTCGAACAGTGTTCGATCCGCGACGGGCGCCTGGAGATCGATCTCGGTGACGACCATGCGAGCCTCGTCAGGGCAGGCTCCAGCGTTCGGATCGTCGTTGATGGTGCCAATCAGCGCGATCGAGACCGCGTCGGCAGACTCGACGAGCTCCACCCGCTTGAGGACGTGACAGTCGGGACCGGCGGGCAGGCTGAAGCCCAGACGAAGGCGCCGATTCTGGATCTGCTCGATGCATTCGATCGGC
>JACDBZ010000001.1 GCA_013694645.1 Chloroflexota bacterium | reverse complement strand
CGGCTCTCGCGTCGTCGTCGCAGACTTCGACCCCTCCGTGATTCGCGCAGCCATCATCGTGCCCGCCAGCGGCATGGTTGATGCGCCTTTCGTGCCCCCGCCGGTGACGACGGCGAATCCGCGCTTCCGGGCCACACTTCTCGTGCTCACCCCGGCCGGTCACGCGTACCTGGCGAGCTGGGACGTGCGGGTCCGGACGGAGCCACCGCCCGTCGAGCTGATGGTATCGACGCCGTTCGGATCGAGCGCCGTGGAGGTCGAAGGGCGGACGACCCCGTACGCGAAGGTTCGCGTCGATGGGATGCCGGTCGAGCTGAACGCAGGCGGCCGTTTCGCCACGACGGTCGAGCTCCCGCCGTGGCCGACCGAGATCCTGATCGAGGTGGGCGATGGACTGGGGAACGCGACGCGTCGCTCGGTGACCGGGGTGGGAGTGTTCGACTATCGCGGCCTGCCATGGGTGCCGATCACGGTGGCGCTGGCGGCGCTGGTCGGGGCCGTCCTCTTCCTGCGCGTGCCGCGATCAAGCCCGCTCGCGCGGCGTGACGAAGACGACGACGCAATCCTCGAGGAGCTGGAGCCTGATTGAGCCCCGCGGCGTCAGCCGCCGCGGCGACGGCGGGCGAGCCGCTCGGCCAGCGTCTCGCCGGGTGGATCCGGCTGCGACGCCATCGCCGGGGCTGCCGGTGGGGCGGGCACGGACGGGCGCCGTGGTGGTCCAGGGTTCGTGCCTGGCGTGGTGGGTAGTGTCACGGCGGCTGGTGTTGCGACGCGATCGGCTCGCCGGATGCTGCGATCCCTGGCGGCGCGCAGCTCGGCGAGTCCTGGCACCGCCTCGGGCTCAGACCGACCCATTCCCACGCGTTGCGCGGCCCACGCGCGGACACGACGGAAGTCCGCACGGCTGAGCGCCACCCGGCGGACGCCGATGTCGAGCGGCACGAGCAGGATGGCCAGGAGGAGGAGCCAGGGCCAGATCGGGGTCGGGAAGGCGTCGGCTTCGATGTCGTGCGTCCAGACAGTGCTCGGTGCCTCCTCCTCGACGAGCGGAAGCTCGCGGCCGCGGCCGGCCGCCGCGAAGGCGGCCAGAGCGTCCGTGTCGATGCCGAGGCGTCGGTATTCTTCGGCCGCCGGCGACACGATCCCGAGCGTGCGGCTGGCCGCATCGGTCCCGTTCTCGTCCTCGAATGTCTGTGCCACCCGCACCAGGTAGGCGCCCTGCTCGTCGGCCCTGACCGTGCCGGCATACCGGCCAGGTCCCACCTGCTCGAGCATGGTCTGCGTCGGCTCCAGGTCCGGCGAGACGAGGCGCAGGACCGTCCGATAGAAGTTGCGCGGTCCTGCCTCCTCGTCGAAGGAGGTGACCTCGACATTGAGCTCGCCGTCCTCGCCCGGGCTGAAGCGCACGTCGATGCCCTCGGCGTCCTGTGGCGGCAGCGTCCAGGCCACGAGCTGGGCGGTCAGGGTGCCGAACTCCGGCGTCCCGATCCAGGGCGTCGCCCACTGCTGTCGCGTGTCCGACGTCCACGCGACCGCGCGGCCCAGCCCGTACTGCCACTGGGCCAGGAGCGGATCCTCGCGGCCGGTCAGGAGGGAAACCGTGGCGGAACCCTTGGCCGTGGTGGCGTTATAGCCGAGCAACTGCGGCAGGCGACCGGCGTCGAGCCCGTCGAGGATCTCCGAAGAGGACGATGGGATCGGCTGGAACGTCTCCTCGACGATCTGCTCGCCTGCCGTGCGGATCGTCTCGCGCAGGAAGATGTCGGGGATGGTGGTCGCGTCACCGGCATCGTAGTAGCGGCCTCCCGCCTCTTCGGCCAACCGCTCCAGGAGTCCAGCCGATCCGCCGCCGGTGCCGATCGTCGAGAGCGTGATGCCGGCGGCCCGCATGTCCTCCAGGAGATCGTCGTAGGCGCCGTGCGTCGACCAGCCGTCGGTGATCAGGATGATGTGGCGAAGGGTCGCCGGGTTGTCGATGAGGTCGTCGTAGGCGGCCTTGAGCCCCGCGTAGATGTTCGTGTTGCCGTCCGCCGGGAACCCGAGACCGTTGCTCAGCGCGCCGAAGTCGATCGGCGCCGTGCGCACGGCCCAGTGCGCGTTCTGATCGAAGGTCACGACACCGAGCTGGTCGGTCGGGGCCATCGCCTCGGCGGCGCGCAGGATCGCCTCCCGCGCGATGTCGACTTTCTCGAATCCGCGTGTGCCCGACGGATTTGCGTTGTCGCGCGAATCACCGGTGCAGTGGCAGTCGGCCATGCTGCCCGACTTGTCGACCACCGCGACCATGGCCACGTCCGGCGAGCGCTCGCGGTCGCGGACGGTCATATAGACCGGCAGCGTCTCCTCCAGCGGCGTGTCGAGGTACCCGCCGGCGCCGTAGCTGTCGCGGCCTCCGAGCATCACCAGCCCCTTGCCGAGATCGCGGACGTATACCTGGAGCGATGCCATGGTCGTTTCGCCCAGGTCCGATGCCTCGACGTTGTCGAGCACCACCGCGTCGTAGCCGGCGAGCGAGGTCAACGACGACGGCACGCCTGTCGAAGCCACCACGGTCACCTCCAGGCTGCCCTCGCCGAGGGAGGCTACGAGATCGGCGGCACGCGCCGGGTCGTCGGTGGCCACGAGCACCTGTGGCTCGCCGCTGACGAGCACGTAGGCGTCCGCCGCGTTGTTCTGGCTGAAGCGATCGTCGGCGGCCTCGATGACGGCGCGAAAGACGTGAAAGCCGGGCTCGTCGGCGGTGACAGCGAAGGGGATCGTGGTCACGCCCGGCTCGAGGTCCAGCTCACGCGTCGCGACCGCGGCGCCGTCCGCCAGCAGGCGCAGGGTGGCCTCGGTGGTGATCGTCGAGCGCAGTCGAACGCTGAGGTCGATCGTCTCGCCGACACGCGCGCCCGGAGGCGCGTCGACGGCATCGACGAGGACTTCGGCGGCGGACTCGTCGGCCGGGGTCACGACGTCAAGCCGGATGCCACGCGCCGACGCTGCCGCAATCGCGTCCTCGGCTTCGCCGGAGGTGTCGTTCCCATCGGAGAGAAGCACGATGCGCTGCTGTGAGCCTGCCGGGAAGATGGCCGCTGCCAGGCGCACGGCGGCCCCAACGTCCGTCGCGCCGACGACCGGCTCCGATGCGGGATCCGAGAGCTGATCGAGCTCCGACGGCAGCCGATCCACAAGGGCGTTGCCGCCGAACACGACCACTCCCGCCGTATCACCCTCCGGCATCTTGCGTACGCTGTCGCGCGCCCACGTCACGAGGTCCTCGCGCGTCGCGTCGAGCATCGAAGCCGAGGCGTCCAGCAGGAACACCACGCTGAGCCGATCTGACGGCAGCGCCAGGCGCGCGCCAGCCAGGGCAAGGACGAGGCAGGCAACCAGGACGAGCCGGATGACGAGGGATGCCACGCGGCGTCCCATCGGGAGCGTGCGCGAGGCACCCAACCAGCCCATGACGACGATCGCCACTGCGGGCAGCGCCAGCCACAGCCAGGTCGGATCGGAGAAGCCGACGGGGAAGCTCAACGCGCTCGACCTCCGAGCGGCTGTGGCCGCTGACCGAAGGCGCGCGCGAGTCGGAGACGCGTCGGTCGATGAAAGAGCAGCCATTCGACGGCGAGCAGCGCCAGTGCGGCGAGCGCCAGCGGCCACCACCACTCGGAGCGCGTCGGCTGGTTTGCGGGCTCATCGCCGGATGTCACGCGGCCCATCTCGATGATTCGCTGCGGATCGCCCGGCGTGACGTCTGACTCGTCTGCGCTGAACAGGTTGATGGCCGTCTGGCCGAGGCGCGCACCATCGAGCTCCGGCAGCTCGCTCAGCGCCCGGACCTCGCGCAGGCCTACAAGATCAGCGCCGGGAATCGTCACGCGCCCGCCGACCGCCGAGACCTCGACGCCCACGTCGGTTGCACCGGGAAGGTCCGGTGTTCCGGTGTTGGTGACGAGGATTCGCTCGATCCGGGGGTCGACAGCGACGCTCGCCGACTCACCGAGCCGCATCGAGGACGGCAGGATCCCCTCGACCGCCGGGAGGAGGACCTCCGTCAGGTTGCTCATCAGCAGCGGGAAGGCGACCTGGAGCGGGAGGTCGGACTCGCCAAGGTCGAAGCCGATCAGGCCGATGCGTCGACCATCCACCTCGCCGACCGCCACCAGCGGATCTCCGCCCGTCGTCTCCACCACGGAATGCATGCCCTCGGCCATCCCGAGCTCACGTGCCCGACCGATGTGCACCGTCGAGAGATCGACGAATCTCAGGAGCGGCTCATCGGGGTCGGTGCGGTCGATGACGGGGTTCTCGATTCGCCCATCGACCGTGCCGAACGCGCCGTCGGCGTCCGGGTCGAGGTAGAGAGCCGGGACCTGCGGCGGCTCGTCGGGAACGATGCCGTCGAACACGACCAGTCCGTACGGCGTGCCCGCCTCGTCCGCATCGGCGATCGCGTCTGGGTAGCCGTCCTCGTCCACCGCGTACAGCTCGAGGCGCGGGAGCAGGGCAAGGGCGTTCTCGAGGTAGGCATTTCCGCCCCCCACCAGCAGGGCACGGGTGGTCTCGTCCGCGGGCACGACCGCGAAGGCGCGGTCATCGGTGATGAGCGCGTCGGAGCCGGCGAGACGCGCCTCGACAAGCCGGGCGGCGCCGGGAACGGTGCTGATCAGCGCCTCGGAGCGCTGTCCGGCCGGAATGGTGAGCTCGCGCGCATCGACCAGGGCGCCATCGGCGTACACCTCGAGCCGCCGGGTGGCCTGGAGGGTGGAAGGATTCGAGACGGCCACGAACAGGTCGAGCTGCGCGCCACCGGCCCGTCGCAGGGCGGACAGCGCGGCGATCGCCTGGTTCGCATTGGTCGAGCCGATGCGCTCGACGAGCACCGGTGCTCCCACCCCGACCTCGGGAAGAACATCGCCGGCCGCATCGGTGACGACAACGATCGTGGAGTCGGCGTCGCGCTGCGCCAGCGCCGATGAGAGTGCGAACGCATCGGTCAGGTCGCCGGGCAACTGGGTGGCGGTGATCCCGTCGATCGCCTCCAGCGCGGCATCGGTGTCATCGGTCTCGCTGACCAGGACGTCCGCGGTGTCGGCCGCGGCAACCACCGTGATCCGCCCGCCGACCGGCAGTCGCTCGACCACCGCGCTCGCTCGCTCACGGGCGAGATTCATGCGGTCCTCGTCGTCGGTGCGGGTCGCCATGGAAGCGCTCGTGTCGACGATGAGCACGACGTTGGCTCCCAGGTCAGATTCGACCGTGCTGAACGGACGAGCCGCTGCCAGCACCACGATCGCGGCGATCAGCAGCTGCACCAACAGCAGCCAGCTGAAGCGCAGCCTCTGCCACGGGGCATTGGCCTCCACGTCGCGGATGAGCTGCTGCCACAGGAAGGTGGAGCCGACCGGCACGTCTCGCCGGCGCAGACGCAGCATGTAGAAGGCGACGATGATCGGCAGTGCGATCAGACCGATGAGGGCCAGTGGCGCAATCACGGCGCTGCTCGCCGATATTTCGTTGATAACCGGCTCAACGGCGCTGGAGCGCGCTGATTGACCGATATTTCGGTCTGCGTTGAGCGTGGAAACCGCCCGCGGACCCCATCCTTGTCGGTTGGTGACCAATATTTCGGTGATACCCGGCCGGGCTGGTTAGTGGCCGATTGCGCGCGCGGTTCGCCCGAAATTTCAGTGAGGCGTCGACACGGGGACTGCTTCCACGTGCCGGTCGTGCGGTGGACCGGCCGAAATATCCTCGAAACCCGGCTCAGAGCACCATCCAGGCGGGGTTCGACCGAAATTTCGGCGGAGTCGCTGAGGCGCGTCTTCATTCCACCACCCTCCGGCGCCGGAGGACGTCGAAGAGGAGATCGGCAAGGTCGAGATCCGAGGCGATCTGGACGTAGGCCCCGCCGCGCCTCGAAACGAACGAGGCGATCTCTGTCTGCCACTCGGCGAGGCGCGTCCGATAGCGCTCGACGAGGTCGTCATCACCGGATACCTCGACCGAGTGGCCAGTCTCGTTGTCCACAAGGCGCGCGTCAGGCGGCACCTCGGGTTCGATCTCGTCCGGTGCAAGGAGGTGAAGGACCGAGAGCTGGCAGCGGGTCCCCGCCAGGTCGCGGATCGCGTCGAGATAGCCGGGATCCATCAGGTCGCTGATGAGGAGCAAAGGACCGCTGCCGCGCATGCGTCCCGCATAGGCACGGGCGGCGGCGGCCAGACCGGTCAGCCGTTCGGTTCGTGGCTGCGAAAGGAACCGGAAGAGTTCGAGTGCGCGACGCTTGCCGCGCATCGGTCGCATGCCGCTCGCGCTCCCGTCACCGAGGAAGGCAACGCTGACACGGTCCATGCTCGCCAGCCCCAGGTACCCGAGGGCTGCGGCCGCTCGGCGAGCAGCATCGAGCTTGTTCGGCTCCCCGTAGTCCATCGAGCGCGAGGCATCGATCAGGATGTGGACGGTGACATCCTCCTCTTCGACGAAGAGCTTGACGAAGAGCTTCTCGAGACGGGCATAGGCGTTCCAGTCGAGCTGGCGCAGGTCGTCGCCGGCGGCATAGTTGCGATAATCGGCGAACTCGACGCTCTGCCCGCGCCGCACGCTGCGGCGCTCGCCCTTCATGCGTCCAGCGGTCATGCGCCGCGACGCGAGCTCCAACTGCTCGAGGCGGCGCAGAAAGGCTTCGTCGAAGAAGGGCGCGCGCTCGGTGGTGGTCATCGGCGCCCCAATTGCGCTGAGTTGCACCCGTTGCACCTAACTACGAAGATCTGGGGTTCCCGACGCGGACTCGTCACGATCCAATGACGCGAATCTGTACAAAGCTCCGAAAATCTAGAGCCGGGAATGGGCCAATTGGCGGGTCCTTCGCAGTTAGGTGCACCCGGCGCAACCCAGCCCGGACGAGACAGTCGCGCCACGGCCTGCCTACTCGGCAGGTTCGGTGGGCGTCTCGGCGATGATCGCGCGCACGACCGAATCGGTGCTGATGCCCTCGGCCTCTCCCTCGAAGTTGAGGATGATCCGATGCCGCAGTGCCGGTGGCGCCACCGCCTGCACGTCGCCATACGCGACGTTGAAGCGGCCATCGAGCAGGGCGTGAATCTTCGCGCCGAGCACGATGGCCTGCGCACCGCGCGGGGAGGCACCGTAGCGGACATACGTCTTGACGATCTCCGGCACTCGCTCGGTCTCTGGATGCGTTCCGCGCAACAGCCGGATGGCGTAGGCCATCACGTGCGAGGCGATCGGCACGTCGCGCGCCAGTCGCTGCATGGCGAGCACATCGGCACCCGTGGCGGCCTTGCCTACCGTCGGGGTCTCGACCCCGGTGGTGCGCTCCATGATCGCGATGAGGTCCTCCTCGGAGGGAAAGGGCACGTCGATCTTGAAGAAGAACCGATCCAGCTGCGCCTCGGGCAGGGGATAGGTGCCCTCCATTTCGAGGGGATTCTGGGTGGCGAGCACGAAGAACGGCTCCGACAGCGTGTACTGCTGCTTTGCCACCGTGACGCGGTGCTCCTGCATGGCCTCGAGCAGCGCCGATTGCGTCTTCGGCGTGGCGCGATTGATCTCATCGGCGAGGATGAGGTTGCCGAAGATCGGCCCCTGCTGGAAGCGGAAGCGCCGCTCGCCCCCCTCTTCGACGATGATGTTGGTCCCGATGATGTCGGCCGGCATGAGGTCCGGCGTGAACTGGATCCGCGAGAATCCAAGGTCGAGCGCATCGGCCATCGTTCGGACCAGCATCGTCTTGCCGAGGCCAGGAACCCCCTCCAGCAATGCGTGCGAGCCGGCGATCAGGCTGATCAGCGTGAGACGCACGAGCTGCTGCTGTCCGACGATGAATCGGCCAACCTCTGCCTCGATGCGAGTCGCCATCTCGGCGAAGCGTTCGGGCGCGAGCTCCTGGCTGGGCGGCGCCACGGTGGACTGGGTCTGCTCGGTCATGGGTTGTCGCTCACTCCGTGGGTTCGAGGCGGGAGAAATAGTCGCGCACGAAGTCCTTCAGCGTGATCGGCACCTGCTGCCGGTCGAGCGCCGACTGCGCGTAGTCGTTGAAGAGATCGAAGACCGATGCGTACGGCACGACGCCTTCGTTGTCGAATCCGACTCCCGAGCCGCTACCGGTCTTGTCGGTGCCGCCGTTGCCGCCACTGCCGGCGATGAAGTCGGGGTCGCCGGGGCGCCCGAATCGGTCGAAGTCGGAGAGGACGCTGCCGTCGTCATCGGTCTCGGAGCCCTGGTTGCCGGAGGTCGGTCCGTCGAAGCCTCCGGTGCGCAGGCCACCACCGGGAATGCGCCGAACGTTCGTGCCGCCACCGCTCCCCGGCTGGTTTCCAGTCCCGGGCTGGTTTCCAGTCCCGGGCTGGTTGCCCGCCCCGGGCTGGTTGCCCGCCCCGGGCTGGTTGCCAGTTCCCGGCTGGCCCGATGACCCAGGTTGGCCGGAGGACCCCGGCTGACCCGATGAGCCCGGTTGCCCCGAGGCGCCCGGTTGGCCGGAGGATCCCGGCTGCCCGGTCGATGAGCCGGTGGGCTGTCCGGCACGGGCGACTTGGCGGGCACCCTCCTGGAGTGCCGATTGCGCACGCGAAACGTCGCGCTGCACCTGGCGGTCACGCTCTGCCTGGCGGAACGCGTCGGCGGCTCGTTCGAGCGCCTCCGCGGCGGCCAGGTGATCCTCCTCGGTCCCGGAGCGTGCAGCCGCGTCGAGCGCATCGGCCGCTTCGGTCAGCGCGCTTGCTGTGGCCGGCTGCGATGCGGCCCCGGCCTGGGCTGCCTGGCGAAGCTCGGCCGCGCGCGCCGCGGCCTCCTCCGGCGTGAGCTCGTCGGTTCGCTCGGCGAGCTCCTCGAGATCCTTTGCCGCATCCTCCGGCTTGCCCTCGGGATTGGCCTCCTCGTCCCCGGTCGCTGCCTGCGACGTAGCCCTGGCGAGCTGGGTCAGGGCAGCATCGGCCTCGGCAGCCTGCGGATCGGTCATGCGCGAGAGCTGCTCCTGGACCGAGCCGATTCGCGCCAGCGTCGCCTCCCGGTCGTCTCCCTGCTCCCGCAGCTGGCGGGCCAGCTCACGAAGCTGTCGCTCGAGTTCCTCTTGGCGCGGATCCGGATTCTCGACGTTCTCCTCGCCAACCTCTTCCGCGACCTCCTCGATCCGCTCGGCGACCCGTTCCGCTGCTTCGCGCGCGGCCCGACGCTGGTCGAGCAGGTCATCCTGGGGATTCGGCCATGCCACCAGCAGCAGCATCATGGCGATCCCGAGACCGGTCACGAGGAGCGGCCGTCTGGCCAATCTGGGTCGGAATGCGTGGCGCAGGTCGACCTCGTTCAGGCGTGCGCGGGCATCGGCAAGCTGTCGCGCCTCGAGCGGATCGCGGGCCTCGTGGCCGGCCAGCTCCAGCGCGGTTCCCAGCCGCTGACTCATGCCGAGCTCCTCATCGGCGCGACGGGCAGCCTCGACCAGCGATGGACGCCGGCGCAGCGTGTCGACGATCCAGGCGAGGGCAGCCAACCCACCGATGCCAGCCTGGATCCACGGTGCGGTTTCGAGGGGAAACGCCCGCGCAAGCAGCTGGACCATCGCCACGGCGAGCACCCCAGCGGCCGCGATGAGCAGTCCGGAACGCACGGCTCGACGCGTCCAGAGTCGTCGGCGGAGCTGGCGAAGTCGCCCCAGGGCGTCTCCGCCAAGGCGTTCCTTCACGAGCCGGGCGATGTGCCGATCGGTCATCGGTCCGACTCCTCGCTCAACTCGACGATGGCGGACGCGGGGATAGGCGCCGGTCCGGTTGGGCGCCGGGGTCGTCGGAATGCCCAGCGCATGCCGGGCGGAATCACGAGCCTTGTCGCCGCCAGTGTCAGCAGCGCGGCGACGACGACGAAGGTGGCCGAAATGCGCGGCCACCAGTAGCCGGAGTCTGCACTTGCCACGTCGTCGATCGGATTGCCATTTCGATCAATGGGCCGGCATATGTCTCCCTGGCATTCGACCTCACCGTTCATGTCGGGTGCGTTTCCGCGCAACTGCGCCAGCGTGCTGTTGATGCCGCCGAAGCCCCCGGGCTCGGTGTTCGAGACCACGTCGAGCATGGCGATGCCGGGGTTCATGTACATGAGCTGTTCTGGCGCGCGTTTCGGCGGCCCCACTCCGAAGCCGTTCTCGGTCTGATTGGCGACCACCGTCCAGAAGATGAAGAGCATGGTCGTGCCGAGCGTCAGCGCCAGCAGGGTGATGTAGGTGAGCACGGTGGCCGCCTGGGTACGCTTGAGGAGCGCGGAATAGAAGAGGCCGATGGCTCCGAGCACTAATGCCGTGGCAAGGAGAACGAGCTGTTGGCGGACGATGTCGTCGACAGACGCGCCGCCGTACATGAGCACGATGGCGGTGATCGGGATCGCGGCCACGATCATCAGGACGACGAAGGCGAGGGCGGCCGCCAGCTTGCCGATGACGATGGCGCTGGGACGCATCGGCGTGCTGATCAGGAGGTCCAGGGTCTGCTTCTCGCGCTCCAGGCTGATCTGGCCGGCTGTGAAGGCCGGGGCGATGAAGCAGATCAGGATGAGCTGGAAGATCGAGAGCAGCGTGAAGATCGACTGGCCGATGAGCGCCGATGCGTTCGCCTGACCTCCGAACCCGCCGCCCCCGAACCCGCCACCGGTGATCCCGCGCGCGTTCGGCGCGACGATGACATACACGCCGTAGGTGATCAGGGCAAGGATCGCCAGGTAGACCGTGAGGACGATGAATGCGCGCCGGCCACGCATCCGCGAGCGGAGCTCCTTGACCATGATCGTGACGACCGACGAGCCGAACTCGCGGACAGCGGACGCGCGCGCGGGCCTGGCGAAGACAGTGTCGGATGCCGTCATGCCGCGGTCTCCTCGTCGATCTGACCGGTCACCTTCAGGAAGATCTCCTCGAGATCGCTCGTTGCCTGGCTGAAGCCGACGACCCGGTGCCCGGCTTCCACCATCGCACGGAGGAGGTCGGCCTGTGCGTCGGGCGTCCCGTCAAAGGCGGCCTCGATGCGCACGGCGCCGTCGGCATTGCTCATGCCCCCAAGGACGTCGGCGATACGTGGATCGGTTCCCAACCATTCGCGCGCGGCGTTCACCGCCGCCTCGTCGCCGAGTAGATCCACCCGCAGGAGGGCGGTCGCACGCAGGGAGCGCTCGATCTCTCCGATGGTGCCCGAGCGCAGGACGCGGCCGCGGTCGATGATCGCGACCCCGGTGCACATCTCGCCCAGCTCGGGAAGGATGTGGCTGCTGATCAGGATCGTCTTGCCCATGCCTCGCAGCTCGCGCAGGATCTCGCGCAGCTCGACGCGGGCTCGCGGATCGAGGCCTGAGGCGGGCTCATCGAGAATGAGCAGCGCCGGATCGTGGACGAGCGTGTGCGCCAGGCACAGTCGCTGGCGCATGCCGCGCGACATGCTCTCGACATACTCGTCGCGCTTCTCGGTCAGCCCGACGATCTCGAGCAGCTCACCGATCATCGTCGCGCGTCGGTTGGCCGGGACGCCGTAGCAGCGCGCGAAGAAGTCGAGATACTCCCAGACGCGCAGGTCGTCGTAGACGCCGTAGAAGTCGGGCATGTAGCCGATGCGGCGACGGACTTCGAGCGGGTCGTCGCCGACCGGGATGCCGGTCACGTACGCCTCGCCGGCCGACGGCGCGAGAAGCGTGGCGAGGATCTTCATCATCGTCGTCTTGCCGGCGCCGTTCGGTCCCACCAGGCCGTAGATCTCGCCAGGCCCGACCAGGAGGTCGACGCCGGCAACGGCGAGGTGGTCGCCGTAGCGCTTGACGAGGCCGCGGGTCTCCACGACCGGTGTGCCTATCATCATTCGCTGATCACCCCGGTTGCCCTGGCGCTCACGAAGACGCTGGCCTCGCCGAAGTTCGGATCCGGTTCGACCCCGGTGATGCGGACCTCGATGCGGCCGGTGTCGCTCATCGCCGTGTCGGGATCGTCGATATCGAATGTGCTGCGCTCGCTCAAGTCTCCGACCAGGGCCCACTCGCCGCTCGCCGGGTTGCGCACTTCGAGCGTGACGCCCTCGGGCCAGAAGCCGCCAAAGCCACCCTGTTCGCCGAAGACAATGGAAGGATCTGGCCCCACCAGGATCTCGAGCTCCGAGACGGCCATGTCGGTCGCATCGAGCGGGAGGGCGATGCTGTACGTCACCGACCCCTCGCCCAACACCACCATGCCCGGTCCGCCGCTGCTCGTGTCGCCCTCTGTGGACAGCACGGCGACCCCCATCTGCCCGGGACCGATCTCCACCTCCCCGGCACCGAGCGTGGGACGGACGCTGATGACCTCCACCGATTGTGCGTACCCCTGTGCAGCGAGCTCGTCCACCGTGATCGGCAGTGGACTCGGATCGTCGTGCCAGCCGATCACGTACGGTCCCCTCGAGGTGGATGAGCTCAGCTCGACCCCCGGCATGAATCCACCGAAGCCGACGAGCGATTCGATGACCTGGCGCCGCGCGAGGTCCTGGCGCTGCTCCGGATCCGCGTTGTCGAAGCCACCAAAGCCATACACCTGGTCAGCTGCGGTGGAGCCATTGAAATTCGCTGTCTCGACGGTGAACTCGGCGCTCTCGCCGGCAGCAAGCTCCTCGGCGAGCAGGTCGCCGCCGCTGCTGCTCACGTACGCCACGTCCTGGATCAGCTGCGTGCCGATGTTGGTCACGGTGCCGATCCGGTCGCCGTCCTCGCCGCGCCACGTCACGCCCAGGACCGGTTCGCGCTCGACGATGGCATCCGCGCGAACGGCCTCGAAGCCGAAGACACCGATCGCGAGGTTTCGCAGATGTGCCGGATCACCCTGCTCGATCACGACGTCCGACGCGGCCACGGGCCGCCCGTCGAAGTTGATGGGCCGCATCTTTGCCACCAGCGCGTCGGCCTCGACGGTGATGTCATACGTTGCCCGGTCGGGTGAGAAGATGCCTGCGTAGCTTTCGACCGTGGCCGTCGCGCCTGCGCCGCTCGATCGGATGAGCGAGATCTGGTTGATGATCACCTCGCTGCCCTTCATGGAGTTTCCGATCCCGAATGAGCACGCGGTGAAGATGACGACGAGGAGGGGAGCGGTGACCCACGCCAGCTCGCGTCGGTCCATGCGACGCAGGACGATATAGCTGATGGGGCCGATCAGGAGGATGTAGGCAACGATGACGACGAGCAGCAGCTCCGCGGGTGGAACTTCCAGCGAGGGCAGGTTGCCGAGTGCGGAGCCCATCGCGTTCTGCGCTTCGTCAGGTGGGAAGCCGCCGAAGAACTGCTCGAGCGCCACGTTGGTGGGCAGGAGGCGCGCCCAGAGGCGTGGTGAGCCCTCCCACCCACGGTGTTCGTCTGTCGCCATGTCACTCCCGAGCAGGATCACCCGACCGCTGCCGACGGAGCGCATCGATGCCAGGATCGTTTCGTCCTCGGCGCGGATCAGGGTGCGGGCATCGTCGCGCAGCGCGCCGGTCGAGACGGTTGCCTCGTCCGTCGCCGGCCCGTCGGCGCCGGACCATGCCGCGAGCGCTGCCTGCGGCACCGCATCAACCGCGGTCAGGTCCTCGAGCGGCAGGATGTCGCTAAAGCCAGCTGTGCGTGACTGCCAATCCGGTCCTCCGATGACCACCAGCTGGCCGCCGTTGGCCACCCATCGCTCGATGCTGCGTCGCTGCGCCTCGGTGAGCGCGGAGCTATCATCGGCCCATACGAGTGCGGATAAGCCTTCAAGGGGCTCGGAACGTTCCGGGAGGTCGGCGATCGTCAGGATCAGCGGGGCCGGCAGACCGATGTCGTCACCGACGCTCAGCTGCGGGCGAAGTGTCCCGGCGCCGTCACCGACGACGGCAACCTGGCTTGATGTCTGCTCGAGGACGCGGGTCTCGACGATCGCCTCGACCGTGCCGTTCGACTCCTCGTACCGGACGGTGACCCGCCGCTGAAACGCCTCGGGTTGCAGGTAGAGCATGACCACCTTGCGCGCCCCCGCCGGCATCTCAACGAAGCGCTGCACCGCGCCGGACTCGGTTGCGGCGGCGAGCGTGCCCTCGGTCGGCTCGCCGTCGTTGACCAGCGTGACCGAGATCGCCATCCAGCCACCGACCGCGTAACGGCCGCCGACGAGTGCCCGGGCGTCGATCTGGATCGAGCTTGCGGCCCGGACGGGAAGCGCAGGAACGAGGAATGTCAGGAGCAGAAGCGCGATGCCGGCGAAGGGCGCGACCCATCGGCCTGCTGCGGGAAGCGCGGTCCGTTTGATCATCGTCCTCTCGTTGCGGTCGGGTCGCATGGTGGCTGGCCACCGGTAGACGCGCCGGGCCGTCGGCGAGTTGCACGGCATGCTCGGTGCGGCCGAGTCTACGGGAGCCGGAGCAACCGATGCTAGAGTGCGGATCCTGCCATGGATGCAACCCTGACCGACGGTCGCCACGAGCTCGAACGCCATCTCGAGAACCAGATGCGAGCCCAGGAGCGTCAGCTCGTGTGGGTACGCCTCGGGGTGGTGCTGGTCGCCGCCCTCTTCCTGCTCCTTCTCGAGCCCGACGTCGCATCACGTCCGGTGCTGTTCGTGCTGGTGAGCGTGGTGGCCATCTCGATCCTCGCCATCCCGTGGCTGCTCACCCGGTTTCCCGCTCGTGAGGTGGGCATCGTCAGCACCGCGCTCGATATGGCGGCCGTCACGGTTGCCGTCTACGTCGCGGGCGATCGCATCGACGCCCACCTCTTCTATGGCCTCGTCATCCTGGGCACCGCGCTGAGGTTCGGGCTCGGCGCATCCGTCTGGTCGTCGATGGTGATGAGCGGCCTCTATGTGTCCGTCGTGCTGATCGGGACGTCCGATGACCTCGTCCGCCAGCTGCTTCCGGGGCGCGTCACGTACCTCTTCGGCGTCGGCCTGGTCGCTGGCCTGTTCAGCCGCATCGTCATTCAGCGCGCGATGGACAACGCGCGCCTCCAGCAGCGAATTGCTGAGGATGAACGTGATCGAGAGCGCGTCCATGAGCGCGAGCTGCTCACGACCCTGGGTCGAGACTTCGCGGCGTCGCTCGACCGCGAGACGACAACGCGCACGATCGCGGGCGGGGCAGCCCCACTGCTCGGCGACGCGACCCTCGTCCTGATGATCGACGATGGCGAGTCTCGACTCGGCCCGGTAGCGAGCGGCGGGAGCGATCGGGACCTGGCCGCCCGCTGGCACGAACATGTCGCCGAACGCAGGCCCCGGGTGGGGGAGGGCATCATCGGGGGAGTTGCGGCCACGGTCGCATCGGTCGATGGGAATCGCGAGGGGAGGGCCGCGGGCGACCCGGACGGGCTTGGCGCTCTCGAGCTGGGTTGGGTGCTCGCGGTGCCCATCCTCGCCGGCGGACGGCTGCTCGGCGTGCTCGCCAGCGCCGGTCGTGACGGCGATGCGGCGAGCGACCAGATTCGCCGCATGGCCGAGGCCGTCGCCGAGCGCGCCGGACCGGCGCTTCAGAATGCTCAGCTCTGGTCCGACCTCCAGGAACGCATGACGCGAGAGCAGGACGCACAGCGGATCAAGGACGATTTTCTCTCGATCGTCAGCCATGAGCTCCGGACCCCGCTGACGAGTATCCAGGGCTACTCGCAATTGCTCGAAGCTCGACTCCGGACCGATCGCGACGACGAGAGCAAGGAGATGGCCCACCTCCGCGTCATTCGTTCCCAGGTCGGGCGAATGCGGCGCCTGGTCGACGATCTCCTTGACGTGAGCCGCATCGATCGCCGTGGTGGGGTCAGCATCGAAACGACCGACTTTGACCTGGCGGAGACGCTGCGCGAGGCCGTGGCACGCGTGCAGCGCGAACATCGAGACCGTGACATTGCCCTCGCCGCGCCTGAAACGCTCGGCGTGCACGCTGATCGCGACCGCATCGACCAGGTGCTCAGCAATCTGCTCGAGAACGCGGTGAAATACTCCCCCGATGGCGGGCGGATCAACATCAGCGTCGAGGGACGCGGCGCGGAGGTCGAGATCCGCGTGGGCGATACCGGGGTCGGAATTCCGGACGAGCACCGCGAGAACGTCTTCGAGCGCTTCTACCAGGCCGATGACGATGCCGGTCGGCGCCGCTTCGGCGGCCTGGGGCTGG
>JACDBZ010000311.1 GCA_013694645.1 Chloroflexota bacterium | reverse complement strand
CGCTGCCCGGTGAGCAGGTGCAGGGCCTGCGTTCCCTCGAGGATGGTTTCGTCCCTCCAGTTCTCGATGAGTCGGTGCTCGACGACAAGTTCCTCGTCAACAACCGCGACGCGGTGATCGGCCTGCGACGGCTCCTGCGCGAGGAGGGCATCTTCGCCGGCCTGTCGTGCGGTGCCGCGATCGCCGTGGCGGTGCGCGTGGCGCGCGAGATGGACAGGGGGTCGGTCGTCGTCCTGCTCGCCGACGGAGGCTGGAAATACCTCTCCGCCGACCTGTGGAGCCGTGACCTTGACGAGCTCGAGGATGAGCTGGAGGGTTCGCTGCTGTGGTAGCCGTTGAGCTGATCATTCCGTCCGCGCTGGCGCAACAGATGCTCGAGCACGCCCGCTCCGAGCTGCCGAACGAGGCGTGCGGCCTCCTCGCCGGTTCGCTCAGCAACGGCCGCGCAACCCGGTTCCATGCGACACGCAATGCCGAGGCCAGCCCTCTCCGCTACAACGTTCATCCTGATGATCTGGTCCGCGTCATCTTCGAGATCGAGGATGACGGCGCGGATCTGGTCGCCATCTTCCACTCGCATACCCGTTCGCCTGCGGTGCCGTCTGCGACCGATCGCCGCAGCGCGCAATACCCTGATGCCTTCTACGTGCTGGCCACACTCGCTGATCCCGAGGCGACTCCGAGTGACACACTGCGTGCCTGGCGCATCCGCAACGGTGAGAGCACCGAGGTCGCGCTGCGGATCGAGTGATTCAGCAGTCCAGGGACAGGTCCGATATGACGCTCGGCACCACGGCATCGACGGTGATGTCGGCGCCGCACGAGCTCTCCTCTCCGCCGGACCGATAGCTGACCACGAACCGTGACTCATCCGGGGGTGGAAGCCAGCGCCCGTTTGTGAGGCGCAGGCTCGCGATGGTGCCCGGGTGGAACAGCGATCGGGTGAGCTCGTCAAGGTGGCCGACCAGGTCATCCGGCAGCGAGCGCAGGTCCGTGCTCACCACTTGCACGTCGCCGCTGTCGGGAACGACCTCGAAGACCCAGAGATCCTCGCCGTGTGTGCCGGTTGCTGCCCCGGCGATCTCGAGCGTGCACGTCTGCGGCCCGCATGATCCGCCCGTGGACATCGTCGTCCACGGCTCGCCATCGATCGTCCAGATCGCCTCGGCGAGCGCTGCGGCAACGGCATCGGTCTCGAGCTCATCCGGCACGCCGCCCGGACGGCGAGAGTCGCGCATCGCAGCCAGGATGGCCGTCGCATCGAACGGTCGACCCGGCTCGGGAAGGGCGATGCCCTCGACGCCTGCCGATGCCACGACCGTCCGGCTGGGGGCCAAGACGCTCGGCGCAGCCACGTTGGAAGTCGACATGCTCGGTCCCGGCCCGGCGCACGCGGTGAGCACGAAAACCAGCCCTGTGGCAACCAGGGATCGCCGAATCACGGTTTCCCGAGCAGCGCGTTCAGCTGGCTCACCACCGTGTTGCCGATGACTGCGGTGCCGCCGATGACGTAGCAGCGCGGCGGGAAGAGCCGCGTCAGCTCGGTGCGCACCGGGTTCGGCAGGCTCGATTGGCCGACCAGGAGCAGCGGAGCTCCAGCTCGTCCGGCAGCGGGGACCGCGGAGAGGGCATCAGGAAAGTTCATGCCGGTCGCCAGATGCACGGCCGGCGGGCGGCTGAAGAAGGTCTTTGACACTGCGACCGCTGTCGCGAAGCGATCGGCGCCCGAGAGCCTCACCACCGGTGCGGCCGTGTATCCCTGGATGGTCTGCTTCACCGCGTCGGTGACGGCGCTGGTGCCGCCGAGAAGGTAGATCCTCTGTGGTTTGAGCCGCGCGAGCTCATCGCGCAGCGCCTGTGGCGTCGAGCCTCGCGCGGTCAGGAGGACCGGCCCACGAACCTTGACCGCCGCCGGCCCGGCTGACAGCGCGTCGGGGAAGCTCTCGCCGGTGGCGACGAAGGCGGCGGCGACACCGGATGCGAAGACGGCTCGGCTCACTGCCGCCGCCGTGGCGTAGCGATCGACGCCGGCGAGCCGCGTCACCGGCCCATCGGTATACGCCTCCAGGGTTCCCGAGACGGTCGAGGTCACGACCGACGTGCCGCCGAGAACGACGATTCGTTGCGGGCGCAGCCGGGTCAGCTCGTCACGGGTCGCCTGTGGCAGCGACGAGGTCGCGGTGAGCAGGATGGGTCCTCCCTGGACTCCCGCCGCCGCGCCAGCGGCGAGAGCATCGGGGAAGTTGAGCCCGGTGGCAACGTAGGCAACCGGCGCGTTCGCTCCGAAATAGCTTCGGCTCACCGCCGCGGCGGTGGCGTAGCGGTCGGTGCCGGAGAGACGGATGGGCGTTCCCACGCTCCACTTGGACCAGGCGAGGCCGTACCGCTCGGACGTGGCGTCGAAGCGAGCCTGGCGCAGCTCGATGCGTGCAGTCCCGCTGCGGCTGGCGGTGAACTCGACCCATTCGTAGTTGTTATCGAAGGTGTATGAGCCGACGATCGATCCATCAGGTTGCACCACCCTGAGGTCGAGGTCGGCGGTGAGTCGATCGGTACGCGTCGCGATCGTGGACCCAGACGTTCGGCTGTTCCAGCTGAGGACCACCTTCACCTTCTGGCCGGCGACGACCGCGATCTCCTGCGTCACCAGCTGACCCTCGGTCATGCTGCCCATGCGGTGGCCGCCATAGCCGGCGTCACCGGCCGTGAGGAGCCGGTTCGCCCACAGCGCGGACGCGGTGCCCGTGCCTTCGTGGTCCGCGTTCTTCGATCCGTCGGGCATCGGCGAGCGGTTGATGGCGCCGGCCATGATGATCGCTCGGGTTGCCTCGGGCCGCAGTGCCACGCTCGGCAGGCGGGAGATGACCTGGGCCGCAATGCCGGCCACGATGGGGCTGGCGATGCTCGTGCCGCTGGCCGTCAGGCCGTTTGCGGTGCGCACCAGGGGAGCGGGCGCGGACACGTTCGGCTTGTTGTAGTCGCCACGCAGGTTCCACGCGGTCCCTGTGGGGTCGCGATAGTTGCTGCCATTCGATCCGGGGTAATACCAGATGCGATCGTCCGTGCGTCCAGCGCTGCCGCGGTCATCGATCCCGCCGACCGTGAGCACGTTGTACGCCGTCCCGGGAGACAGGATGTCCCAGTGGCCGAACGTGGCGTAGTTCCCCGCAGCGGCGACCGCCAGGCGCCCGTCCTCGTTGACGAGCGCGTCGAAGTAGCGCCGAGCCTCCTCCGAGCCGGTTGCCGTGTCCTGGCCGATGCTGGCGTTGACGACATCGGCGTCGCCGCCGCTTGAGCTCGCGGCCCAATCCGCCGCGGCGATGATCTGGCGGTCGCGGGTGAGAGACGCGCCACCTCCACCGGTCGACGCGCTGACGATGAAGGCTCCCGGCGCGACGCCCGGATAGGAGTCGTTCTGGCTGGCGATGGCACCGGCGACCCAGGTCGGGTGGTCAAACGTGCCGGCGCTGGTGTACGCGAGCGAACCGCTGGCGCTGTACGACGCGACCACTCGACCGGCGAGATCGCCAACGTTCCTGACGTTGTGATATTCGACGACGGCCACTCGGACGCCTGTACCCCGGTCCTCGCTGCCGCCGGTCCAGTTGGCCTGGACCGCCGGGCCGGCAGCCGACATCGCGGTAGTCCAGGTGCGTTCGAGTCCCAGGCTCGAGACGGCAGGCATGGCGGCGAGCTCCTCGACGCGGTCGGCCGGAAGGTCGACGTACGCCAATGGGGCATTCGTGGAGGCGTACCCGATGCTGCCACCCAGCGCCTCGGCATCTGCGCGCAATTGCGCGAGGGCGGAAGCGCGGGCGCCAGCCCTCGCGAGCGCAAGCTCGGCACGAATGGAGCGCGCGGTCTCGAGGTCGTCGACGAGTGGCCGGCCACCGTCCCAGCTGAGCTCGGAATGACTATCGATGACGGCCCTCTCGGCCGCGTCCACGTCCACCTCCAGCCAGACCCCGATGGCGACGGTGGCGTCGGTCGCTTTGGTCGCCACGGCCCGCTGGAGCTCATCATCGGCCTTGATCTCGAGTGACGATAGCCGCGCCTCCGCGTCAGCGGTGCGCTGCACCTGGAGCTCGGTTCCCGCCACCGCTCCCGTTTGGGGCTCGTGGTAGACGGTGTGGATCTCGCCGGTTCGGTGATCGACAAACTTGGCCGCCCAGAGCGTGGCGTCAGTGTGCTCGACGGCAGCGGTGCGCTCATAGAGAAGCTCGAAGTCGTTCGGGAACCCGCCGACCGTCTCGGCCAGGTGTCGCTGGCCCTCCACGCCGGGTGGGTCGGCCGCCCACGACGTTGCTGGCATGGCGAGGGATCCGCCGACTACGAGCCCCGTCAGCAGGATGGCGTGGCCACGCGCCCCGCGACGGCTGCCATCGCGGCGGCGTTCGACGTACAGGTCAGCCTTGCGCATCGGGTTCCCCAAGTCGTATGACGGTGTGTGACAGTGTCGCACGGGCGCCCTTCAGCATGAGGCGCACTGCGCGCGTCCAGCAATGGGCTCATCGGGTAGGCTTCCGATGTGACAACCGCAGTCGGATTTGCCTCCTCGGTCCACAGGGATCGCCTTGCGCGTGCCGCCCGAGCGGCATCCGAGCGCGGCGTCGAGGCGCTCCTGATCACTCCCTCGCCCGACTATGCCTACCTGCTCGGCTATCGCGCCCCCGTGCTCGAGCGGCTCACCTGTCTCATCGTGCCGGTCGATGGAACGCCCGCTCTCGTGCTGCCCCGCCTCGAGGAGCCGCTTGCCCGGCACGAGCTGCGTGAGCTGGCGGACGTCCTGACCCTCGTGCCATGGGACGAGACGGACGATCCGATTCGACTGGTGCAGACAATCGTCGCGGGCGCGCTACGAGTGGCCGTGCAGGATCAGATGTGGGCGCGCTTTGCCCTTCGCCTGCGAGCGGCGTTAGATCCCACCGAGCTGGTGGAGGCAGGTCCGACCATGAGCTCGCTGCGGCGTGTCAAGAGTCCTGACGAGGTCCAGCGTCTTCGCGAGGCGGCCTTGGCCGCGGACACCGCCATGAGTGCCATCCTGGATGAGCGATTCGCCGGACGTACGGAGGCCACGGTGAGCAGCCACATCCGTGACCTGCTGCTCGAGGCCGGCCATGACGATGCGGGCTTCGCGATCGTCGCCTCAGGTCCAAACTCGGCCAGCCCGCATCATGAGGCGGGTGAGCGGGTGATCGAGACCGGCGATGCGATCGTGCTCGACATCGGCGGGACCCGTGCCGGCTACGCGAGCGATACCAGCCGGACCGCGTTTGTCGGTGAGCCGGCACCGGAGTTCGCGGCGCTGCACGCGGTCCTGCGCCTCGCTCAGGCGGCGGCATGCGATGCGGTGCGGCCAGGCGTGCCGTGCAGCGAGATCGACGCCGTTGCGCGGCGCATCATCGACGAGGCGGGGTACGGGGCGGCGTTCATCCATCGCACCGGCCACGGGATCGGCATGGAGGTGCACGAGGAGCCATATATCGTCGCCTCCAATCCCGAGCTGCTCCAGGACGGTCACGCCTTCAGCGTTGAGCCGGGGATCTACATCCAGGACCGATGGGGCGCTCGGATCGAGGACATCGTCGTGTGCACGGATGCGGGAGGTGAGCGCCTCAACACCACCTCGACCGAGCTCTCCATCGTCGAGTAGGAGGCACGCATCAGCGCCCTTCGCGGTGCGAGCTCACGAGGGCGACCAGCACCTGGTCGATGGCTGTGTTCGCTTCGTGGAAGGCACTCGTCACGTCGGCGACATCGGCCGATCGTCGACGGAGGTGCCCGGTGATGGCGTCGAGCACCGGGGAGCGAAAGAACAGAAACGCCTCGACCGTTTCTGCCAGCGTGAGACCGGCGCGAGACGCTTCGCCTCCGTAAAGACCGCCCATCTTCTCGGCCTCCTCGAAGAGAATCTGGCGCTCTGCCTTCTTGGAAGCGGCGACGTACTCGATCACCAATTGAAATGTTCGCTGGCCCCATCGCCGAAATTCGTCGCGTTGCTCAACCGACAGCCGCGCCTGCCACGGCTGGCCGGAGTAGCCGGTCCGCTGCATGCGCCGATGCAGCTCGCCGGCCATCGTCTGCGTCGAGTCGGGCAGCCGTTCCATCCCATACCGATGCCGGCGCGGCGCGTTGATCATCGCCTCCAGGCTCGAACGCAGGAAGCGGCGATGGCCACCTGGTGTCTGGTAGCTCTGCACTTTGCCCGTATCCGCCCAGCGCCTCAGGGTGTCGGGACCGACGCCCACGAGTCGTGAGGCAGCTCCGAGGGCAAGCCAGGGGTCGTCGGGATCGTCAGACGGCGGTTTGGCAGGCACGATGGTCGCAGAACCTCTGAAATCTATGCCGGAGGCGTACCGTAACCGTGGTATGTCGGTTGCGTCAACCGTCTTCGCGACGCTGCCCAGGTGCCGTTTGGGCTCCGCTCAGCGGCGCGGCGCGGGCTCACCGGCTCGGAGGTCGGACGCTCGCATGGCCCCGAGCTCGGCCCAGAGATGGACCAATGAGACCACCCCGTCACGGATGTTGCGCAGACTCATCCACTCGTTCGGCGCGTGGAAATTACCCGTCGGATTGGCGAAGCCGATCATGAGCGTCTTCAGGCCAAGGTGCGCGTCCAGCGCCGCGACCACCGGCACCGAGCCACCCGAGCGCTGGAAGAGCGGCGGCTTGCCGAAGCCCGCCTCGAGAGCTCTCGAGGCGGGACCGATACCCGGATGGTCGAGCGGCGTGATCGCAGGCGCTCCTCCGTGGATGACCCTGACCTCCACGCGCACGGTCGGCGGCGCGATGGATGCGAGGTGAGCCTGCATCGAGGTCTCGATCTCACGGTAGTCCTGGTCCGGGACAAGGCGCGTCGAGATCTTGGCCGCTGCCCAGGCGGGAATGATCGTCTTGGCTCCATCCCCGGTGTAGCCACCCCAGATGCCGTTGATGTCGAATGTCGGTCGCGCGGAGAGCCGCTCGAGGAGCGAGTGGCCGCGCTCACCCTCCATCGGTCCGGGTACGCCGGTTTCGTCGGCCCATGCGCCTTCGTCGAACGGCAGGGCGGCATAAGCAGCGTGCGCCTCATCGGTCAGGTCGCGTACCCGATCGTAAAAGCCCGGGACGGTCACGCGGCCATCGGCAGCCGTCAGGGAGGCGAGCATGCGGACCAGCACGTTGGCCGGGTTGTCGACTCCGCCACCGTATTGCCCGGAATGCACGTCCTGGCGTGGGCCATGGACGCGGACCTCCCAATACGCGATCCCGCGCAGTCCGTAGCCGATGGCGGGAGTCCCATCGTCGTCAAACGTATCGCCATCGGACACGACGCACACGTCGGCGCGCAGCAGGTCGGCATGCTCTTCGATGAAGGCCTCGACCGGCTCGGAGCCGACCTCCTCATCACCTTCGAAAAAGAAGCGCAGATTGACCGGTAGCCGATTCGCCGTCGCCATCCACGCCTCGACCGCCTTGAGGTGCATGAAGAGCTGACCCTTGTCATCGCCGGAGCCTCTGGCGTAGACGCGGTCGTTCTCGTGGCGCGGCTCGAAGGGCGGACGGATCCACTCGTCAAGCGGGTCGGCGGGCTGGACGTCGTAATGGCAGTAGATGAGCACGGTGGGAGCATCGTCGCCGGCCTTCATCCATTCGCCGGTCACGATCGGATGCGCACTGGTCTCGTGCAGCGTGGCCCGCTCGATCCCGAGCCGGGTGAGCTCATCGACGATCCACTGCCCCGCGCGGCGCACCTCATCAATGCGACCGGGGTCCGCGGAGATGCTTTCGATTCGCAGGAACTCGTCGAGCTGCGCGAGGTGTTCGGTATCGTGCTCGCGAAGGTAGGCGATGGCGGCATCGGTCGCCACGGAGGTGTCGGTCTGGCTCATCATGGGTCCATGGTAGCCCGATGCAACCGATGGCTGCCCATCGGCGTCTCCGTGGCAATGCGTCAGCTCATCCGCGCCCTGGCGATCCTCACCCTGCTGATCGGAGTCTTCGTCACGCCGCTCAACCCCGCGTACGCATGCTCGTGCGCCACGCCGGGTGCGCCGGCAGACGTTATCGCCACCGCCGAGGTTGCGTTCCTCGGGTCGGTCGTCGCGACGGCGCCGGGCGGCGGTGATCCGAACGGGCTCGGCCCAATGGTTCGGTATGCATTCGCAGTCGAGCGAGCATCGGTCCCGACCGACGGCGTCCTCGAGGTCGAGGCGATCGGCGGCGACGGCGGGGCGTCCTGTGGATTTACCTTCTCCGAGGGTGAACGCTGGTTCGTCGCCGCGTATGGCGACGGGGGCACGCTCCAGACCAACCTGTGCAGCGGCAACGTGCTGGTCGAGACGATGGCCGCCGGCGAGCTGGAGCGCGTGCGGCAGCTGCTGCCCGAGGCGCCGGTCGCGGTATCAGATCCCGCGGCTGAAGGGACCGGGTTGACCGGCTCATTCCTCCCCGTGGCTGTTGCCATCCTTTCGGTCGTCGCGCTTGGCGGCCTCATGGTCCTCGCATTCGGACGCAGCGGAGCTCGATCGGGCTAACGGGCGTTCCACCGTGGACGTGAGCCGCGTGCCCCCTCGACGGACACGTCGTGGTTGGTATCCCGCCGGCCCGGATTGATGCGTACCCCGTCAGGTGAAGATGCCGTACACGAAGCCCAGGAAAAGGATGACTGCGAGGGCCGGTACCAGGCTGGCAGTGCGCAGGAAGGGCGGCCAACCGGGGCCACCGGCAAAGGCGTAGGCCGGGATCGAGAAAGGAAAGACCAGGACGGCAGCAGACCAGCCGATCCGGGCGCGCGTGCTCAGATCGGGCCGCTCCTGCACATCGAGCCAATACGCAGCGATCATCAGGAATCCGCCCACGGTGAGCACGGCGAACAGGGTCCAGATCACGGGAAGCATGCAGGACCGATGCTACCGCGTGACGAAGCGTTCGGATTCACACCACCTGTGCGCGTGCCCCCTGGTGAGCCGTGGGATCGGTCCGGATGCACACGCCACGTGAATGGGCACGCTCCGGCGCCCGGGATCGGCGCGCAACGCACGCCTCATGTGAATGTGACCGTTCGGGGTCAGCGACCGGTGCGGCGCGCAATGTCATCGGCGCCATTGAGCAGGTCGGTCAGGAAGGCGAGCGGGCGGCGCCGCGGAAGGCGCGGCTCCCGGTCGGGCAGAAGTGCAGCCACACCCTCGCGAATGCGGGCCTCGGTCGCAGCACGGGCCTCGCGGCCGCGGATATCATCGGTCCGGATGGGGGCTCCGAAGCGGATCTCGATGCGCCTCCGGAGCCAGAGGTCGGTGCTGCCCACCACGGCGCACGGCACGACCGGCACGCCCGCCGATATGGCGAAGGCCGCCGCGCCATCCTCGAAGTCGAGCAGGTCGGCCTCCCTGAAGCCGATGCGTCCCTCCGCGAAGATGCCGAGCACGCCGTTTGCCTCGAAGACGCGGCGAACCGCGCGAACCGCGCTCGTCAAGGTCGTCTTCTCAGGGTTGTAGGGAATCACCCCGCCGAAAAAGGCCATCACGCGATTCTTGAAGCCGTGGCTGAAGTCCGTCTCGCGCGGGCCGAACCAGGTGATGCGCGGCTCCACCGGCACGACCGACAGAACCAGCAGCGGATCGAACCCGTTGTGATGGTTGGCCACGATCTGGAAGGGCGGCTCGGGCCAATGATCGAGACCGCTCGGTCGTATGTCGAAAAGCGCGCGCATGACGACACGGTTCAGTCCCCACATGAGCCGATAGCGCGGCGTGGTGGCGACGCTCAGCTCGCGCGGTCCCGTGCGTCGGGTGCGGTCAGCCGTCCTGGTCATGCCCCCACCATGGACGCCACCGTTGACGGGCCCTCGTCCTCCCGTCGCCGGGGATTGACGCGCGTGAGTGCGAGTGCCGACAGCGCGATGAAGCCGGCAGCGACGCCCATTGCCACCCGGGGGCCTGCCGCATCGCCGAATCCGGCCGCCACCAGGTCCTGGACCGGTCCGGCGACGATGATGAAGACAGGCCCTGCCATGGCGGTCCCGGCATTCAGGATCCCCATGTAGCGCCCCGCCGTGTGCTTGGGAATCACATCGGCCATGAGCGCCCAATCCGCAGAAAGGAAGATGCCCATCCCGATGCCGAAGGGCACCCATGAAGCGATTGCCAGCTCGGGAGTCGGTGCCACCGCGACTCCGATCAGGCCGATCCCGGCGACCAATGCAGCGGCCCAGATCACCGGGCGACGGCCGAATCGGTCAGACAGCCGCCCGCCGGGGATGGCTGCGATCGCCGTCGAGACGCCCACGATGGCGGTGGCCAGGAAGACGGTCGCGTCAGCATCGTCCGGGCTCAGCCCGTGCGAGCGCCGGAAGTAGCCGATGGCGATCAGGGTTGCGTTGTAGGCGCCCAGGAACAGGAGGCGCACGAGCAGCAGCCAGAGCACGTCGCGCTGCTGGAGGATGTCGCGCCCCCATGCCGACAGCGCGATCTCGCGCCATGGTCGCGTCCGCTTCGGCGCCGCGCGACCCTCGTCGACCGTCGCGATCAGCACGACCATCGTGATGACCTCGACCACCCCGAGCGCGAGAACCCCCAGCGGAATGTTGTCCAGGATCCCGCCGAGCGTGGCGATGCCGACCCCTGCGATGGTCCCCATGGTGAGCATCAGGCCCATCAGGCCGCTGGCGGTGCCGACCTGCTTCGCCGGCACGAGATCCGGGACGTACCCCTGGAACGGCCCCTGGGCGAAGTTCGAGCTCACCTGGAGCAGGAAGTAGAACGCGACCAGCGACACGAAGTCATTGTTAAAGGCGATACCTGCCAGGAATACGACGTCGAGCAGGCTGCCGATCACGATGTACGGCTTGCGGCGACCCCAGCGGGTCACCGTGTAGTCGCTGATCACGCCGACCGTTGGCTGGATGATGATTGGCGCGACAGCCCCGGCCAGCATGATGATCGCGAGCAGCGTTCCCTGCGTGTCGCGGCTCAGGTCATCGAGACGACCAGGGATGATCGTGATGTTCAGCCCGCCCCAGATCGTCTGGATGCCGAACCAGTAGATCGACAGCGTGACGAGCTGTGAGAGCGGCAGTCTGATCCGGGATTGCTCGGGACGCGTCTCGATCATCGGTCCATCCTCCGGTGCGTGCGCCGAACCCTAGGCCCTTCCCGGGTTGGTTGCCGACAGATTGCCGCAGGCGCCCTGCGGTCGGAATGCGGGTCGCCCGATCGGCGCTAGAATCGGCGGGTGATCGACCCCATCGCCTTTGAGATCGGCCCGCTCCAACTGCACTGGTACGGGATCATCATCGCCAGCGCGGTGCTCATCTCGGCGCTCCTCGGAGCCCGTGTCGCCACCTGGTTGGGCGAGAACCCCGAGGACGGCTGGTCGATGCTCCTGCTCGTGGTGATCACGGGGGTCATCGGCGCCCGGATCTATCACGTCATCCATCTGTGGGACTTCTACAGCGCCAATCCGCTCGTCATCCCGCAGATCTGGAATGGCGGCATCGGCATCCCCGGCGCCCTGGCGGGCGGCGTGG
>JACDBZ010000048.1 GCA_013694645.1 Chloroflexota bacterium | reverse complement strand
GCCAACCAGGTTGGCATGTTCCCGGCGAGGGCGGCAACACGGCAACACCCGCCGATCAGGGCGATGGGACGCGGACGATGCATGAGCGAGGTCGGCGCGACACCCGCCCGACGCAAGGATGTCGCGGGCACCGCGTAGGATGGACGACGATGGAGGAACGAACTCGGCGCAGCACGCATCCCTGGACCGGCCGCCGCATTCGGATCCGCGTCGACGAGGTGGAGCGCGCCGATGGTCATCGGACGACGCGCGAGATCGTGGAGCACCCTGGAGCGGTGGGGATCCTCGCCTGGGATGGAACTCGAGTGGCGATGGTCCGCCAATGGCGCCATCCCGCGGGGCAGAACCTGCTCGAGATCCCGGCCGGGACGCTCGAGCAGGACGAGCCGCCGGCCGAGACGGCGCGAAGGGAGCTGGCCGAGGAGGTGGGACTGGCGGCGGCGACATGGCTGGACGGACCGCGCTTCTACACCGCACCCGGCTTCTGCGACGAGCTGATGCACCTCTACCTTGCCACCGACCTCACGGCCGCCGATGGCGAGAGCGACCCGGACGAGATGCTCGAGGCTTCGTGGATGACGTTGGACGACGCCATCGCCGCAGTCGACGACGGCCGAATCATCGACGCCAAGACGATCGCCGCCATCGGCTGGTTGGCACGACGGTTGCCAATCGCGCTGGCGGAATGACGCTCGAGAGGGGCCGCGTCGGTCGAGCCTGGTGTCGCGCGCCGCGATTTCCCTGCTGGTTCGTACCGTTGCGCGCGGGTACCACGTCGTCCATGGTCCACAGGGTATAGATGTATATACGCGTGGCCGAAGCTCAGGATGATTGCGGCGCGCGACACTAGCGCTGAAGGTCGATCCGCTCCAGTCGGGAGTTCTCGGTGCGGCCCGGGATCCGGCCACGCTTGGCGACGGGCATGCCATCGATCTCCTTGAGATCGCCGGTGAAGTCGATCGGGCTGGCCTTGCTGATCGCGCTGCCGACCGCAAACGAGTCGACCGGCGCCCCGGCTTCGCGGAAGACGCCGATGCGTTCCACGTCGATCCCGCCGGAGACCACGATCTTCACCTGCGGATGTCCTGCCAGGTCGAGCCGCGCTCGCACCTCCCTGACGAGCTCCGGCGTCACGCGTCCGCGCTCCGAAGGTGTGTCGAGCCGCACGCCCCACAGGCGCTCGCCGAGCGCCTCCGCCACGCGCAACGACTCCTCCGCCTCGTCCTTGAAAGTGTCGACCAGGACGATTCGGGGCACGTCGACGTCGATGTGGCGGTCGAATGCCTCGGCCGCCCGCACCGTGTCGCCGAAGATGAGGACGAGCGCGTGCGGCATGGTTCCCGTCGGGGACAGGCCCGCCAGTCGCGCGCCGGCGGGGGTCGAGGCCCCGATGCAGCCACCGACAACGCTGGCGTAGTCCATCTGGTCGGCGACGCTCGGGTGAACATGGCGCGCGCCGAAGCCGATGACCGGGATCGGCGCCGCCGCGTCCACGATGCGACGTGCGGCGCTCGCCCAGCCTGACCCGGATGCCAGGATCCCGAGAATGGCGGTCTCGTACAGTCCGAAGGCGGAATAGCGGGCGTTGATGCGCATCACGACCTCTTTCGAGGCGAATCGGTCACCGTCATGGAGCGACTCCACGACCGGCGCAGCATGGCCGTTCACCTCGGCGAAGATCTCGCGCAGGTAGGCGATCGCCTCCTCCGCGCCGCAGAGCACGCCCTCGCCGCGCGAAAAGATCTCCATGGTCACCACCGGGTCGAGTTGCTCGGCGGCGAGGATCGTCCGCGCCCGCTCGAAATACGCGTCGGCGGTTTCGCCGGAGAGCACGTCGGCGGCCGGCAGGAAGTGCGGCGATGGGCGCTCGGCGGTCATGGCGCAGCAGTGTACGCTGCGCGTCGGCGGAAGAGGAGCACCGCCAGAGCTGCCAGGACCAGCACCACGAAGGCCGCGCTGACGAGGCGGACCATGCCCCCACTCTCGGCGGAAGCCAGGATTCGCTGCGCCTCGCCGATCGCCTCGACCGACCCGCGCAGGTCGCCATCCGCGAAGCGGCCGTTCGCGAGCCGCAGCTGGTCTGACGCGTCAGGACCACCGATCAACCCGACGCGCTCCAGGAAGCTGCGCGCCTCGTTCAGGTCGGACGCCGTGACGGCGTAGGCATCGGCGACGGCGCGCTGCGCGTCGAGCTCAGCGTCAGCCTCGGTGCCTCCACCGAAGGAGCGGTATGACAGCTCGAGCCGGTCGGGAGCCGATAAGCCCGCCGCCTGCAGGTCGGTGAGCAGGGCGTCACGCGCCTTCAGCCAGAGGCTCGCCTCGTCCATCTGCGCCAGCGCCTCCTCGAAGCGCCAGTCGGTCATCGCGCCGCGAATCGGGTCCGGTGCACCCCAGCCGTCGGCGGCGTCGTGCAGCGCATCGAATGCAGCACGAGCCTCCGCCCGCAGAGGCAGGAGCCCAGCGTCGGTACCGTCCAGGACCTGCGCGCTGAAGCGTTCTGCGAGGTCGACATCACTGACCGTCTCGAGGTGATCCAGGAGCGTCCGGCTGGTCAGCGGCACCCGGGGGGCTCCGCCGTCCGTCGGCGGCTCCGTATCGATCTCGGTTTCTGCGTACGGGCCGATCGAGCCTGACACTCGTCCGAGCACTGTCCGCAGCGCATCAGGCCCGACGGCCGCGCTGACCTCGGAGATGACCGCCCACGAGGCCGCATGAGCGTAGCTCTCGGCCGCCGCATCCTCTGGCGCGCCCCACGTGTCGAGGGGGAACGCCGCATCGCCTCGGTCGGTGGCTTCGGCAGCCGGCTCGTACGGCGGCTCGACCTCGAGATCGGCCGCGATTCGACCCGCGACCTCGCTCGCCAGTCCCTCCCGGATCCAACGCGCCTCGATCAGGGAGGACGATAACCACACGTGCGCGACCTGGTGGAGAGCGGTGAACGGAGGTTGGTCGAACGCGACCAGGATCTCGGTTCCGGCGCCCGCCGTCTCGGCAAATCCCGACGAGTCGGCCGCCACCGATTCGATCAGGACCAGACCTCCGACGCGCGGATATGGCAGGCCGATCTCCTTCTCGAGCAACGGCAGCGCCCGCTCGATCAGCGCCAGGGTCCGCTCGCCCCAGGCTTCGTCGTCGGCGAACGAACGGACCTGGAGATCGGCCGTGCCACCGACCAGCGGCACGTTCGCATCGAACGTCGTGTACTCGACCGGCCTGGTCGCCGTCACGAGCGCCAGCCATCTCCCCGGGTTCTCGATCGGCCCGCTTGCAAGGTCGCCGTCTGTCTCGCTGAGCTGGTCACCGTCGACCCGGACCTCGTAGCCATTCGGAATCGCGACGCTGACCTCGCTGCTCGTGCCGAAACCCCACGCGGGAAAGACGATCACCGATGGCCGAACGCGCAACTGCGGATCTTCACTGTCGGCGAGCGTGTAGCCCAGCTCCAGCTCGACGGTCTCCTCAAACCGAACATCGTCGCGGAGTGAGACGGTCGCCACGTTCACGTCGTCCTTGACCTCGAGCGACACATCGAGGTCGCCCTCCTCGTCGGAGGCGGTGACGTCGGTGGCATCGTCGTGGATGGCGAAGAAGACCTCGTCGAATACGCTGAACCGGCCAGATGGATCCGGAGTGGTATTGGTGAACGTGATCTGAACGCTGACGCCGACCTCGCCCGCATCGGGTCGAACGTCGTACATCACTGACGTGTCGAGCGTGTACTCGGCGGCCGCCACCGGCCGCACCGACCCGCCGGGAACAGCGGTGGCGACGAGGACGACGAGGACGAGGACGACCATCGAGCCGGCACGTCGCATCACGCTCGACCCATCAGCCGCCCGATGAGACCGCGGCGACGGACCCTGGGGCGAGGTGGCTCCCACTCCGGCATCGCGGAGACGACGTCTGCGCGGTGAGCATCCATCAGGCGCCGATTGCGCGCCTGGCGATCGCTCCAATCGGGCAGGATGCCCCGGTCGGCGATGGCGGGGGCCGTCTCCTCGAGCAGACGATCGGCCACGACGGCGAGGCGCGCGACGCTCCGGCCAAGCTCGTCCCGGTTCAGGGCGGCAGCGGGCAGCTCGGTCATCAACATGGGTCGGTCGTCATCGGTCATGGCGAATTTGACGAAGGCGTAGTCGAAGTTGGCACGCAGCATTCGAGCATAGATTCGCTTCGGGATCTCCATCGCCTCGAGCCCATAGTATGCCCACAGCAAGCACCCGACTCCGCTCACCCACGCGATGGTGATGCGCAGATCGAAGCGTCGATCCCCGTCCACGATGATATCCCGGCTGAACGCCGGATCGCCGGATGCACCGGCCGATGCCACCACCTCAAGCCCGAGCGACTCGAGCCAGGCGTCGATCGACGCCTCCGGGCTCACCGTGGCGGTGCGCCGGCGATCACGGTCTCGCCCGATCGGATGCGTCGGCGACGACCAAAGTCGCGCTCCAACGTTCCCGGGTCGATCCTGCAGTTGCGGCCGATCTCGACTCCTCGCGGCACCCGCGCCCTCTTGCCGACCAGGGTGATGCCGGCGTAGAGCCGCTCAGGCTCGTCGCGGTTGGGGCGAAGGTCGTCGCCCACGCCAATCCGCGCCCCGGCGCCGATGTGGCACTCCTTGTCGAGGATGGCACGATCGAGGGTCGCATCAGCTTCGATGACCGCGTCGAACATGACGATCGAGTCGCGCACGACCGCACCGGCCGCCACGCGCACGCCGGGCGACAGGACGCTGTGCTCGACCGTGCCGTCGACCACGCAGCCATGGCTGATCATCGATCGCGACACCGAGGCCGCGGAGCCGATGCGCGCCGGCGGCCGCTCCTCGCTGCGGGTGTAGATGAGCCAGCCCAGGTCGTTGAGCTCGATTCCGGGCTCGCTGCTCAGCAGGTCGAGGCTCGTCTGCCAGTAGCTCTCCACGGTCCCGACGTCCTGCCAGTACCCGCCGAATTCATACGCGAAGACACGACCCCCGTCCTTCACCATGGCTGGCAGGATGTCACGCCCGAAGTCGACCCGCTCCCTGTTGAGGAGGTCGCGCAGGAGAGGCCAGGAAAAGACGTAGACACCCATGCTGACGAGATTCGACGGCGGGTTCGGTGGCTTCTCGATGAAGTCGGTGACGCGCCCATCGCCCGCCACGTCGAGGATGCCGAAACGATGCGCCTCGCCGATCGGCACCGTGCGGACGGCACAGGTGACATCGGCCTGCTTGGCCCGATGCATCTCGATGAATGGGCGGTAATCCATCTTGTAGACGTGGTCGCCGGCCAGGATCAGGACGAGCTTCGGATCTCGGTCGGTGATGAAATCCAGGTTCTGGAGCACGGCGTCGGCAGTTCCCCGGTACCAGTCGCGCGCACGCCCACGACCGATGAAGGGCTGGAGCAGCGCAACGCCGCCGCGGCTGCGGTCGAGGTCCCACGGCCGCCCCACGCCGATATGGTCGATCAGCGATCGCGGTGCATATTGGGTCAGGATGCCGACATCGGTGAGGCCGGAGTTCACCGCGTTGCTCAACGCGAAGTCGATGATCCGATACTTGCCGCCGAACGGCACGCCGGGCTTGGCTCGCACCTGCGAGAGGATGCTGAGTCGCTCGCCCTCGCCGCCTGCGAGGATGAGGGTCAGGACCGAGCTGGACACGAGGGTGATTCTAGGCGCCGCGGCTCACTCGTCGCCCGGAGGCGGTGTCGGACGGCCACCACCACCCCCGCCGGGTGGCACGGGCACCGAAGGAACGGGAGTCGGCGCCCCCGACGCGGGAGGCCGGGACGGCGCCGGCCCCGGCGTCGGTCGCGGACGGGAGACGCGCTCTCCGCAGACCGAGGGCAAGCCAGGCTCGTCGTACATCGGAACGATCGCGAACTGGACCCGCTCGTCGTCCTTGTAGTCTGCAGGATCACCACGCGCGGCGGTCTGTCCGTTGACGACGCGGTCGGACCACGTGTCCGCGGCCTCGATCCAGTTCTCCGGCCGTTCGGGAGTTGCCCGTGAGAGATACAGCTCGAGGTCGAGGCAGCCGCGCGGATGGACGGTATCGAGAGGCGGCACGGTGCCCTCGAGGAAGGGGAGGGTCATCGTCTCGCCACAGGTGTCGGTGGCGGCCAACCCTGTGAATCGGCAGATCTCTGCCTCGACGATCCCATCCGGCCGGGAGAAGCTCGTCTGGGGCACCGGCGCGCCGCCGTTCCAGTCCCAGGGATTGTTGATGGCAATATCCATGAACGCAGCCCACAGGTTCAGCGGACCATCGGCGCTGAAGAGACCGCGCCTGAACTCGTTGGAGAGCGACTCCTGGTTGTTGTTACCCATCCACACGCCGGTGGTCAGGCTGCCCGGGATGTACCCGAAACCCGATACATCGCGGAAGTCGTTCGTCGTCCCCGTCTTGAATCCGGCCGGGCGGCGCTCGCCATCGACGGTGTTGAGCTGAGCGCGATCGCCCCACAATAGATTCGTGTCCGGGTTGGTGTTGCCTTCCAGGATGTAATGCGGCAGGTACGCCTCAGCGGGCGTCATCGGGTTGGTGACCGTGGGTCCATTGTCCTCGCGGGTGTAGACGACCCGGTTGTCGCGGTCGCGGATCTCGATGATCGTCGTCGCCGGGTTCAGCTCGCCCTGCTGCGCGAAGGTCGTGTACGCCTGGGTCATGTTGGTGAGGTTGACCGGGACCGAACCGAGCGCCAGGGAGACGCCGGGATCCTGGTCCATGATGTACTCGGCGCTCGCGATCCCCAGCTTCTCGCTGAAGTTGGCGGTCGTCTGCGAGCCCGCGAGGAACTGCATCTGCACCGACGGGATGTTCAGCGAGTAGCGCAGGGCATCCAGCGCGAGCACCGGGCCATGCTCCTTGATATCCGCGTTGGTCGGACGATAGGAGGTCTCTTCGGTCGTGCCGAACTCGGTCATGGCATCCACGAACATCGTTCCCACCGTTGCGTCACGCGACTGGAATGCCGATGCATAGGTGATCGGCTTGAACGCGGATCCGGGCTGCCTGCGGCCGAGACCGGCCACGTCGAACTGGCCCTGCACCTCAGGGGCTTCGCGGTTGAAGTAATCGACGCTGCCGACATAGGCCACGATCTCGCCCGTTGCCGAGTCGATCGCCACCATCGCCGAGTTGTTGACGTTGAACTCCTTGAGCTCTTCGACATACTTGGTGACGAGGCGCTTGGCCTCCTGCTGGAGAGGCAGATCGAGCGTCGTCTGGATCCGGTAGCCTCCGGTCAGCACGGCCAGCTCGGGGTCGGTCACCTCCGGCAGGGTGGCGAGGATGCGCTCGGCCTCTTTGCGAACCCGGAAGCTGAAATGCGGCTCGCGCAGGATGCTCGTCAGCCGATTGGGCTCCATCTCGAGCCACGAGGTATTGCGTGCGACGCGCGCCTCGCGGGCGCTGATATAGCCTTCCTGCTGCATGGCGCCGAGGACGAGGTCGCGCTCGCCGATCGCGTCCGCGGCCGCCTCTTCGCTACCCGGCTCGCCATTCGGATTCTGATACGGGTCCAGCACGGAAGGTCGCTGTGGCAGCGCGGCCAGGAAGGCGGCCTGCGAGATGCTCATATCCTCGATGTTCGACAGTCCGAAATAGTTCGCGGCGGCGGCCTTGATACCGTACGACCCGTTCCCGTAGTAGATGAGGTTCAGGTAGGTCTCAAGAATCCGCTCCTTGCCGGAGCGTCCGGGGTAGGCCGCCGTGACCTGCATGGCCAGGATGTTCTCGCGGATCTTGTCCTCGATGTCGGTCGAGTTGCTCGGCTCCGG
>JACDBZ010000247.1 GCA_013694645.1 Chloroflexota bacterium | reverse complement strand
TGTCCGGTCTCATCCATTGCCTGCTGATGCCGGCGCACTTCGCGGAGTCGACCATCTTCGGTCTCGGCTTCCTTGCCGCAGGAGTGACACAGCTTGGACTTGCGGTGCTGGTGCTGCTGCGTCCTCGACGCTCGGTTCATGTCGCCGTCATTGTCGCGAGCGTGACCCTCACGGTCCTGTATGCCTTTAACGTATTCGTCGGCCTGCCCTTTCACTCGGCGTCCGCAGCCGTGACTACTGTCATGACCGACGGGTCCGCCCACGCCGCAGAGCACTCGGCCCAGATGGAAGGCGTTCATGATGAAGGGGGCCTCGTCCTGGGAGCAGGTGAGCCCGTCGATCTCGCCGGCGCCAGCACACAGGCTGCGCAGCTCGCGGCGATCGCGCTCGCCGCGGTCCTGTGGATGCGTCGGTCGAAGCAGCTGCGCTTTCGCTCTGCCGCCCGGACGACGACTTCGTAGACTTCGCCGACACGACACCCTCAGGCATCGAATGCCAGACCGCGCTCAGTCGGCGTTGAGGATCGAAATCATCAGCGACTCCACGAGGCTTGCGTCGATGGCGCTGAGGTAGTTGGCGTTCGGTGCCCCGTCGGTCCGGTGCATGGCGCCGCTCATCAGCCCGTCCGTCTCATCGACGGTCAAGTGGACCGATGTGAACTCACCGATCGGGTAGTCGGCCGCCGCGATTGCGGCGAGCGAATCCCATAGGTAGTAGTCACCGCCGATCATGTACGAGTTCTTGGCGAAAAGCTCGGCCAGGACCTTCAGTCCGCTGCCCGTCGCATCTGAGCGCACGCGATCGACGAACGCGGGTGTGACCGGGACCTGGCTCGTTCCATCCAGGCTGACAAGGAAGACCTGAGCACCGGCGTCGAGAACGATCTGGGCGGCGGTCGGGTCGGCGTAGATGTTCCACTCGGCGGCGGTGTTGTCGGATGGCGCATCGGGCGAGCCGGCCACGTTCCCCGGCACATCGACAGCGCCCCCCATGACGTACACCGCCTCCACGGCCGCCGCGAGCGTCGCGTCCTCCTCGAATGCTTCGGCGAGATTCGTCAGTGGCCCGAGGGTCAGGATGCGAAGCTGTCCCTCGGGGTCGCGCACGCTCGACATGATGAGCTCGACGGCGCTGCCGGGCGCGACCTGGCGGCGGGATATCGGAAGATCAAGGCCGGCCGCGCGCTCGGCATTCTCGCGGAATGCGTCAGGAAAGGCATGTCCCAGTGCGAGCGGCTCCTCTCGACCGCATGCGACCGGGATCTGCGGGGCCTCGAGCCGGTCGAGCAGGCCGAGAACGATCCGAACGCCGGCCTCGCAACGCACCTCTCCGGTTCCCGATACGCTGATCGCGCGAATGCTGACGTCCGGCGCAGCCACGAGGAACGCTATCGCCACGAGGTCATCCGGCGCGACATCCGTATCGACCAACAGCGAGACCGGACCCTCGGCCAGGGGCAAGTCGGAGAGCGGACCGAGCGTCGGCGCTGCTGAGGTTGCGCCATCGTCTCGTTGCAGCCACTGGCCGGCAGCTATCCCACCGCCAATTGCCATGGCGAGCATCAGGACGGCGGCGACGAGGAGCACCAGGCCGGTGCGAGATCGGTGCGGCTCTTCCTTGCGCCAGGCGGCATCAGCGACCGTCAGCCGCAGATGCGACGGCGCATCGCGGCGCGGCAGTCGGCGCAGTGCCGCTGCATCGGCCCGGAAGGCGTCGTCGATCTGGCGGCAACGGACGCAGTCGCGCCGGTGCAGTTCCAGCTCCGCGCGCTCCTCAGGCGCCAGGTCGAAATCAAGCGCGGTCGCGGCCAGGCGAACAGCGCGGGTATGGTCAGACATCGTCGCTCCTCCCTGGTCGCAATCGATCCCGCAACTTGGCCCGAGCACGAAACAGGAGGCTGCGCGTCGCCAGTTTCGATCGACCGAGCAGCTGCGCAATCTCCTCGCCTCGGAATCCGTGGGCCGACAGCAGCAGCCCCGCGCGGGCATCGGCGGGCAGCTCGACAAGGGCGCTATGTAGCTGTTGAGCTTCTTCGCGCACCATGAAGTTCTCCTCTGCCGACGAACCTGGTTCCGCTGGCGCGATGCCTAACTCCCAACGCTCGGCGCTGCGCCGCCGGCGACCCTGGCTCGTCACGAGATTGGCGCACACGCGATACAGCCACGCCCTCGGACTGTCCGGCGCGCGTCCTCGCCGCGTCTCGCGAATGAGGCGCAGAAACGCTTCCTGAAGCAGATCCTCGGCGGTTGACGCGTTGCGCGTGGCGTAGAGAAGAAACGAGAACAGCTCGCCCTGGTGCGCGTCGTACAGAGCGAGGATTGCATCTCGGGCAGGCTGCCGCTCTTCGACCCAGCCGACGGCGGGAGCGGGGGCGGTCTCAGCCGGAGACGAGCGGCGCATGCCGGAAAGACGCAACCGGGGGCAAGCTGTTGCGCATGCGGTGCGCCATCTCGCCTCAGAGCGCGCTCATGAGAACCTCGCGTCGCGGCTCATGATGTCGACAACCGCGCGGAGCAACGCGAAGCCGCCCACCACTGAGATACCCGCCAGGAATGCGCGTCCGACCCAGGAGCTCAGCCGACCGGGCAGCAGGTGAGCGAACGTCGACACGGCGATCGCTCCTCCAAACACGGCAATGAGGTATGGGTCGCCGTCGGCAGAGACCAGCAACGCGATGACCACCCAGAGTGCGATGAGTCCAACGCCGGCCAGCGCGAATGGCAGGCCCATTTCGGCATCGGCGGCTTGCAGGCGCCGCTCCATTGCCGCCCCGACCCCTGACGCGACCAGGCCGAAGACGAAGAACAGGCCGGCGAACAGCCCGATGTCCCAGGCAGGCGACGCAAACCGGACGAAGTCGCGGTTCGTGGGGTCGATGATCTCGGTGCCGAAGACACAGAGCAGGGCCGCACCGAACAGGAGGCCGCGGACGGCTGTTGAACCGGGCAACAGGCGCCCCGAGGCGATGTACAGAACGCCCCCGTGAAATGCCGACACCAAAGTTGCGGTCAATGCGAGGAACAGGCTGCCGTCCATCGTCATCCGACCAACTGGATTGTCGTTGGCGGTGAGAAGGCCGCTGATCGACGGATCAGTGGCGGCGATCAGGCTCATTGCGATCCGCGACCCGATCCCGCCAGCCAAGAATCCTGCCGCCATCGCCGCGGTCGAGCCGATGAGCGCCGAACGACCCAGCCCGCGCAAGGCGAGGGACCCCCTCCGCCCGCTCTCTGCCACCGTCATTCGTAACGCCCTCCGTTGCGCCAGCCCAGTTGACCACGTCGGCGCAACACCCGTGCCCAGGTCGCGTCCCATGACCGTTGTGGGGGACCATCGCAACCGAGGAGAGACCGAGATGAGAAGCCTACTGAGCGGCCTGCTGATCGCTGGTGCCGTGGTGCTGGCCACCGCGGGCAGTGCCCTGGCAAGCCACGAGCATGCCCGTCTGCTGGGAACTGGACAGTGCGTCATCCTCGCCCAGAACGGCGGCGAGCAGTGGGTGGAGCTGCCGCGAGCAGTGTTCGAGAACAACCGCAGGGTGACGCTCGACTACGACACCACCGCGACAGACCGTCTCCACCCGTTGCACGTTCTGGTGCACAAGACGGGTCAGGGCACCGGCGCCGTGTGGGTCTACGGGCCTGAGTCCGACATGTTCTGCCTGGACTATGTCAACGACTGACCGTCGTCTCGAGCGGGGCGAGGTGGAGATGTCACTCGCCCCGCTCGATATTGCACGGCCGGCAGGCCTTGGAATGCCCACACTTTCGATCGGTCATTTCGGCGCCACCCTCGGGCGCGCGATCACGATCGCGGGGCTGGCTGCGCTGGCTGCGGGGCTGATGGTCGGTGGCATCGGCTCACGATTGGCGATGCGACTGGTCACGGTGCTGGGTGATCCGGCGGATATCGGGCGCCTCACGGAGGCCCAGGCCCGCGTTGGCGACATCACCCTCGAGGGCACGGCATTCCTGCTCGTTGCCGTGACAGTGATCACGACCGTGGTCGGCGCGATCGCGTATGTCGGCGTTGGTCCCCTGCTGCGAGGACGGCCGCTGGCTCGAGGGCTCGAGCTCGGCGCGATCCTCTTGCTTTCGCTGGGCAGCCAGGTGATCCAGTCCAGGAACTTCGACTTCGCGCAGTTCGCCACCCCGGCGGTAACCGTCGGCCTCTTTGCGACGCTCTTCGTCCTCTTCGGAATCGTGACCGTGCTCGTTGCCGGCTGGCTGGAACGAAGGCTGCCCGGGCCCGGCTTCCGCCGCCCCACCGATGCTGGGTACTGGGCTGCGCTCGTGCTCGGGACCGGTGCCGTGCTGCTGATGGTCGTCTCCGCAGTCGGCTCACGCGCTTACCCGGTCCCGATCGTCGCGATGATCGTGATGGTCGGCTATGCAGCCCTGGCGAGGGCAGCGCATGAACAGTTGGTAACCGTTTTCGGGTGGGTAATCGTGGCTGTCTTCGTATTGCCCTTGGGGCTCGCGCTGATGGGCGAGGTCGTCGAGATCATTCGCGATGCGGCTGAGCATGAAATGGCATGGGCGCTCAATTCAGTTGGATCCGCCAGCGCTGAACCGGTACCTGGTGGTAGTCCCGCCAGTTGCATGGCCTTCATCTCGGCCCTCGCGCCGTTCGACTTCGACGGAACGCGGCTGACTCGTAGCGATATCACCGAGCTGATGCGCGCCGAGACTCTCGTCGAACGCGATGCCGGCGAGGTGGGTTCACACGCTTCCCGGCATGCACAGTCCAAGTTCGTCAGTGACCTCCTCGCCGATTGCTTCGAGTAGGAGCGCAGCCGATCCCGCCCGGGCGGATTGAAGACGCTCGTTCGGGCGGGACGTCAGCACGGCCGAGGACCTCGTCCGGGCGGGTGACGCGGCCTTCGGTCGATCAGCCCGCCGCCCTCGACCGCCAATGGGCACCGTCCGGATATTGAAATCGGGCGCGCGACTCCGGCTTCATCGTGATGCTGTAGCCCGGCGATGTGGGAACCGCGTACCTCCCGCCCCTGACCAGCACGGGGTCGACGAAGTGCTCGTGCAGGTGGTCCACATACTCGGCGACGCGCTCCTCGAGTGATGCGCTGACGCAGATGTAATCGAACATCGACAGGTGCTGGACATATTCGCAGAGGCCCACGCCGCCGGCGTGCGGACAGACCGGCACGCCGAACTTGGCGGCCATCAACATGACCGCCAGCACCTCGTTGACGCCGCCCAGACGACAGCTGTCGAGCTGGCAGAAACCGATCGCGTTGGCCTGGAAGAGCTGCTTGAACATGACCCGGTTGTGGCAGTTCTCGCCGGTGGCCACGCGGATGCCCCGTGGTGACAGGGCCGCGGCGATCCGTGCGTGTCCGAACACGTCGTCCGGATTCGTTGGCTCCTCGATCCACCACGGGTTGAAGGCCGCGAGCTCCCTCATCTGCTCGATCGCCTCGTCGACCTCCCAGACCTGGTTCGCGTCCATCATGAGCCGTGGCGCCGAGCCGATCTCCGAGCGTATGATCGCCGCACGCCGGACGTTATCCTCGAGGTTGGCTCCCACCTTCATCTTGAAGCTTGTCCATCCCTGCGCGAGCCCGGCTCGGCACAGGCGGCGCACCTTATCGTCTGAGTAGCCGAGCCATCCAGCGGAGGTGGTGTAAGCGGGATACCCGGCCGATCGGAGGTGCGCCTCACGCTCACCTCGCGACGGCTGGTTGCGCCTCAGGATGTCGGTGGCCTCGTCGGGCGTGAGCGCGTCCGTGATGTAGCGGAACGGCACGCAGGCGACGAGCTGCTCGGGAGTCATGTCGGACAGGAGCTGCCACAGTGGCTTGCCGGCAACCTTTGCGTACAGATCCCAGATGGCGTTGATGACGGCTGCCATGGCGAGATGCACCACGCCCTTTTCGGGGCCCAACCACCGGAGCTGGCTGTCGCTGGCGAGCAGCCACCAGAAGGCACCGAAGTCGGCGGTGATGGCCTCCAGCTCGGTGCCTGCCACGCGTGCGCCGTACGCGCGAATCGCCGCCACGCAGAGCTCGTTGCCGCGCCCGTTGGTGAACGTCAGACCATGACCCTCGAGGCCATCGGGATGATCCGTTCTGAGGATGCAATATGCGGCCGAGTAGTCGGGATCGGTGTTCATGGCATCGGACCCGTCCAGGTCGCGCGAGGTCGGGAATCGAATGTCGTGGGCCTCGATGGCGGTGATTCTTATGGCCACGTCTGCCTCCTCATCTGGCCGTTGTCGAGCCCAGATGCCGTCGTCTGCACTCAAACCGAACTGCCGAGGCGGGACCAGCCACGGCCAGCCTCCACACTTGACATCATCGCATTAATGGTGCGAAATACGCACCCATGGTGCGCAACCTGAGCACAACCCTCGTCAAGGGCCTGGACCTTCTGATGATCATTGCCCGAGCCAAGCCTGGTGGCCTTCGGCTTGTTGATCTGCAGCGCGAAGCCGGCGCTGACAAAGCGGTTCTCGTGCGATTGCTCAATGGACTCCAGGTACGCGATTTCGTGCGTCGTGACGATGGCGCACGCTACCGCCTGGGGCCAGCGGCGATGGAACTCGCGCATAGCTTTCTGGCCGGCATCGACGTGCGCGCCGCGGCTGTTGTGACGATGCGAAGACTGGTGGCCGAGTCCGGAGAAACCGTTCACCTTGGCGCCCTGCGCGACGTCGCGGTGATCTACCTCGACAAGATCGAGGCCGAGCACACGATCCGGATGCACTCACAGATCGGCAGCCTGATGCCCGCATACTCGACCGCGCTGGGCAAGGCGATGCTCGCCGCCGGCCCACCCGAGCTCGTCGATCGCACGATCGGCGCGGGAATGCCATCACGCACCCCGCGCACCATCACCACGCCTGAAGCATTGCGGCGAGAGCTGGAGTCCGTGCGTGCCCGCGGTTTTGCGATCGACGATCTGGAGAACGAAAACGGAGTTCGATGCGTCGGCGCCGCAATCTTGGATCACCAGGGCGCGATCGCCGGCGCACTCAGCGTCTCGGCGCCGGCATTTCGCTTCTCACTCGAGGACGCGCTTCGCCTCGGGCCGAAGATCGCGTCGGCCGCGCAGGAGGTCTCCGCGCAGCTCGGATCTCCGGGCGCCTTCGAGAACACGACGTTCGCCACCGGGTCCCGTGATGAGCAGTCGCCGGCGAGATTGAGGGAGCGCCGCGCGACACTGACACACGGACAGTCGTCATCTCGCTTGGGGTGAAAGCGAGCCATCGAATCGTGGGAGGCAGAGGAGGAGCAAATGCGGCCTATCCGACCAGCGCCGCGGCGCGACGGACATGACAGAAGGAGTCGAAGGATGTTGATTCGCGGACGCGGCATGCCACGACCCGTGGGATCCGTGATGGCGCTTGCCCTGTTTCTTGGTGCGTGTAGCGCGCCCCCGACGCCAGGTGCCAGCGGCCCGGGTGCAAGCGGCCCGAAAGGAAGCGGTCCGGAAGCAAGCGAGCCAGCGTCGGGCGGCGAGGCGGTGACCCTGAACATCATCGACGTGGCAGGCAATCTACAGCTCACGCAGTCCATGATCGATGCGTTCGTGGCCGCCAACCCCGACCGGGTCGCGGGGGTCAACTACGACCAGGCACCCTCGCCGGAGCTCGCCGGCCGCATCCAGGCGCAGCAGGAGGGCAACAATCTGCAGACCGACCTGGTGCTGACCGGTACCGATGCCCTCTCGGCAGGAATCGAGCTC
>JACDBZ010000286.1 GCA_013694645.1 Chloroflexota bacterium | reverse complement strand
CCGACACGAAACACGTGGGGCTGTAGCTCAGTTGGGAGAGCACCTGCATGGCATGCAGGGGGTCGGGGGTTCGAGTCCCCCTAGCTCCACCACTTCATCGGTCAAGCTCAGGTGGTACCGCGAAGATGTGAACCCCTTCGTCCTGACGACGGAGGGGTTCGTCGTGTCCGGAGTAGCCGAAGATGATCCAGACGGAAAGCGGCGAGGCGAAGACGGCCCGGGACGGGCGTCGCTGGACGCTGCGTCCGGGACGACCGACCGACGGACGGGCGCTGGCCCGCCTGTTCGGGCAGGTCCGCAGGGAAGGCCGCTGGCTGATCACCACTCCCGGCACCATCAGCGAGCCCTCCGAGGCGTTCTGGATCAGTGAGCTGATCGGTGCCTCCGAGAGCCTGGCGCTCGTGGCGGAGGCCGAGGGCGAGACGATCGGCAACGTGCTGATCAGCGTGGATCGCGGTCGCGCGACGGAGCACATCGGGGTGCTGTCGATCTGCATCGCGATCGACTGGCGTGACGTCGGGATCGGCAGCGAGCTCGTCTCCGGGGCGCAGGCCTGGGCACGTGAGCGCGGCCTGCGCAAGATCTCGCTGGGCGTCTTTCCCGACAACGAGCGCGCCATCGCAGTCTACGAGCGTCGTGGCTTCGTCCACGAGGGCATCCGGCGCCAGCAGTACCGATCCGGCGACGAGTATCGCGACGAGGTGCTCATGGCCTGGTTCCCGAAGGAGGCATGACGTGAGCATCGCAGACGTGCAGCGCAAGCCAGTTCCACTGATTGATCGCCCGATTGACGCCGCGAGGAGAGCCGTGGCGTCGCCTCGCCGATTTATCGGTGGATGGGGCGCATCGGGAGCCGCTCCGACCCGCGGCAGGCGCCACCCCTATCGACATATCGGTGCATTCGTGCCCAGAGGAAGGATCCAAGTGTCCCACCCGCGATTTATCGGCGCCGATGTCACCGACACCACCGCCGCCGCCTCCCAAGCCGTCCGAAGCCAACACCGATGACGGCCGAGACCGGGACCCGCGCCTCACGCGACGGTCGCTTTGACCCCTCGACATACGAGGAGAAATGGCGACAGCGTTGGGCGGCCGACGAGCTGTACACCGCGCGAGATGATGACCCGCGGCCGAAGCGCTACCACCTGACCATGTACCCGTACCCGTCGGGCGACCTGCATGTCGGGCACTGGTACGCGGCCACCGGGCCGGACATCGTGGCCAGGATGCACCGCATGCGCGGCGCGAACGTCATGTTCCCGATGGGCTTCGACAGCTTCGGGCTGCCGGCGGAGAACGCGGCCATCGCGCGCAACATCCACCCAGCGACGTGGACGAAGGCCAACATCGAGCGCATGCGTGTCCAGTTCAAGACGATGGGCGCCATGTTCGACTGGTCACGCGAGGTGGTCGTCAGTGACCCCGGCTACTACCGCTGGACGCAGTGGATCTTCTTGCAATTCCTCAAGGCGGGGTTGGCGTATCGGGCCATGGCGCCGGTCGACTGGTGCCCGAAGGACAAGGTCGTCCTGGCACGCGAGCAGGTGGAGGGACCGAATCGCGTCTGCTGGCGCTGCGGCACTCCGGTCGAGAAGCGCGATCTGGAACAGTGGTGGTTCCGAATCACCAACTACTCCGACGAGCTGCTGGACTTCAGCGGCGTCGACTACCCCGAGCCGATCAAGCTGATGCAGACGAACTGGATCGGCCGATCGGAGGGTGCGGAGATCGACTTCCCGACCGAGGCGGAAGATCGTGAGCCGATCCGCGTCTTCACCACGCGCCCCGACACGCTGTTCGGTGCGACCTTCATGGTCCTGGCGCCCGAGCACCCGCTCGTCTCGGTCCTGACCACGGACGATCGAAGGGCCGACGTGGAGGTCTACGTTGCCGGCGCGCGGCGCGAGACCGAGATCGAGCGCATGAGCACGGAGCGCGAGAAAACCGGGGTCTTCGTCGGCGCGTATGCCATCAACCCGATGACAAACGAGCGCGTCCCGATCTGGATCGCCGACTACGTGCTGCCCGGCTACGGCACCGGGGCGATCATGGCCGTCCCCGCCCACGACGAGCGTGACTTCGCGTTCGCGAAGAAGTTCGACCTGCCCATCCGCTACGTGGTCCTGCCGCGGGGCGGTACGGCACCGGATGGCGAGGCGTTCGTGGCGCACTCCGCGGACGAGGTGCTGGTCGAATCCGGCGAGTTCACCGGCATGCCGGCCGCCGAGGCGATCACCGCCATCACGAAAGCGCTCGAGGAGAGCGGACGGGGCCAGATCGCCGTCACCTATCGGCAACGCGACTGGCTGATCAGCCGCCAGCGCTACTGGGGCGCGCCGATCCCGATCATCTACTGCGATGAGCACGGCGCGGTGCCGGTCCCCGAGGATCATCTGCCGGTCGTGCTGCCCGAGGACGTCGACTTCGCGCCGACCGGCGTGTCGCCGCTGCAGTCGCACGCCGAGTGGCTCAGCGCACCCTGCCCTGAGTGCGGCAAGCCGGGGCGGCGCGAGACCGACACACTGGACACCTTCATCGACTCATCCTGGTATTTCCTGCGCTACTGCTCGCCGAACGATGACCAGCGGGCATGGGACCCGGAGCAGGCGCGCGCGTGGATGCCGATGAAGGTGTACACCGGCGGCGCCGAGCATGGCGTCATGCACCTGCTCTACTTCCGCTTCTTCGTGAAAGCCCTGCGCGACCTCGGCCTCCTGGACGTTGACGAGCCGACGCTGAAGTTGCGCAACCAGGGCCAGATCCTGGGCGCGGATCACAACCGCATGAGCAAGTCGCGCGGCAACGTGCAGGCGCCCGACGAGCTGGTGGCCCGCTACGGGTCGGACACGGTGCGCGCGTTCCTGATGTTCATCGGCCCGTGGGACCAGGGCGGCCCGTGGAATCCATCGGGCATGGAGGGCATCTACCGATGGCTGGGCCGCGTCTGGGGCGTCGGCCTGCCGTCGACCGGCGGACCCGCGGCTGCAGACGAGGAACTCGCGCGCGCCCTGATCCGCGTGACGCACACGACCATCGCGGCCGTCACCGAGGATTACGAGGAGTTCCACTTCAACACCGCCATCTCCAAGCTGATGGAGCTGACGAACGCCATCATCCGCGCGCGGGAGGCGGGGCATGCCGGCGGCACGGCCTACGCCGATGCGGTCGATACGCTCCTCGTCCTGCTGGCCCCGGTCACGCCGCATATCGCCGAGGAGCTGTGGGAGCGTCGTGGGCATGCGTATTCGGTTCATCAGCAGCCGTGGCCGGAGGCCGATGCGTCGCTGGCGGCCTCGGACACGATCGAGCTGCCGGTGCAGGTCGATGGCAAGCTGCGTGATCGGCTGGTTGTCACGGTTGACACCCCCGCCGAGGAGATCGAACGGATGGCGCTGACCTCCGAGCACGTTCAGCGCTACCTCGCCGGACGTCCGCCGCTGCGTGTCATCCAGATTCCGGGACGTCTCGTCAACGTGGTGACGCCAAAGGCTTGATTCTGTGCTCTGGAGCGCTGGCGTATCTACGTGTATGCGCCAGCAGGATGGGTCTCGCGGCCGCCACGCTCCGACAGGAGTGCGCCGATAACCCACCAGTAACCGACCGATAAGGCGCGAGGGCGTAGCCTGCGGTCCTGCTTCCGATGCCCGGCGTCGAGTGCCCGGACGCCGGGCGTCGGACGCAGCTGGTCCCGTCCCATCCTCGCCTCCCGCGTGGAGGCTCGGTACGTGTCTCGATCGGACCGCATCATGATCGCCGCCGGTGGCGGCGCCCTCATCCTGGCACTCGCCGCAGGATGGTTGGCGTTCGCGCCCGTGGAGGCTGACTCGCCTGACCTGGTCACGGGCGGCATGGCGCTGCCCACCGCGCAGGTCGCCAGCGCGGCGCCGTCGAGCGACTCCGCCGCCAACGGGACGATCGTGGTCGACGTCCAGGGCGCGGTGGCCGAACCCGGGGTGCGACAGCTGCCCGCCGGATCACGGGTCGCGGAGGCGATTGCAGCATCGGGCGGATACGCTTCCGACGCCGACCTCGCTACCGCGGCGGCGAGCCTCAACCTGGCGCAGATGCTCGGGGACGGAGAGCAGATTCGGGTGCCGCGCATCGGCGAGTCCTCGGGCGTGGCAGGCGGAGAGGTGACGCCGCCCGGCGCGCCTCCGCCCGACGACGGTGGTGGTGGCACCGGTGGGCTGGTCAACCTGAACACGGCAACGCCCGAGGAGCTGGAGGCCCTGCCGGGCATCGGACCGGTCACCGTCCAGAAGATCGTGGCCGCGCGACAGGAGCAGCCGTTCGCCTCGCTCGACGACGCGGTCCAGCGTGGCGTCATTCATCGCGGGCAACTGGAGGACATCCAGGGCATCGCCACCGCCGGCTGACGGTGGGCACCGGTCGATTCGCACTACCCCTGGCCCTTGCGGGCGTCGGCGGTGGCATCCTGTCGGCCGATCTGGGGCTCGCCTCATCACCAGCCATCCTCCTCGTGGCGGGATTCGCCATGCTGGCCCTTGGCTCGCTTCTCGGTCCGGGCAGCGGATCCGGAGGGTGTCTGCTGCTGATCGGCGTGGTTCTCGGCTTCGCCGCCCTCGGCACGTGGCGCCACGCTGCGACCGATCCTTCGCGACCGACCGCGCAGCCTTCGGTCGCATCCCTCGTCGACGGTGACGAGCACGAACTGATCGGCACCGTCATGGACGATCCGCGTCCGCGCGAGGATCGCATGCAGGTCGTCCTCGGCGAGCTGGAAGTCGTGTTCGATGGTCGCCGATGGGAGCTCGGCGATCGATTGCTGGTCTGGATGCCGCGTGGCATCGACGCCCGCAGCGGCGATCGCCTTCGAGTACGCGCCAGAGTCGAAATGGCGGAGGACTTCGATGGGTTCGCGTATCGCGAGTACCTGGCGCGGCAGGGGGTCGGAGCCATCGGACGCCCTCGCTTCGCCGAAGTCGTCGAGATCGCAACGGGGCCAGAAGCGCTCCTCGTCGGCGTCCGGAATGCGCTGCTGCACGGCCTGAATGGGATCGTGCCCGAACCGGAGGCGGCCCTGGGTGCTGGCATCCTTCTCGGCGTTCGCGCATCCATTGCTCCGGAGATCAACGACGCCTTCGCCACGGCCGGCCTGACACACGTGGTCGCCATCTCCGGCTGGAACATTGCGATCGTGGCCGCCCTGGTGGCGGCAATGGTTCGGCCATTGGAGCGCCGCCCCGGTGGACGCTGGACCACGGCGTTGGTTGCCGCGCTCACCGTCGGCGGCTACGTCGTCCTGACCGGCGCAAGCCCATCGGTCGTGCGCGCCGCTCTCATGGCGGCGGCAATGCTCGTCGCCCGCCTGGGTGGCTCTCGTGCCCACGCCGCATCGGCGCTGGGGTTGGCGGCGCTGGTCATGCTCCTGGTGGCGCCAGCGGTGTTGTGGGACGTCGGCTTCCAGTTATCGCTGCTTGCCACCGCCGGGCTCATCTGGTTCGGCGGCGCCGTCGAGCGCCGCTTGCCTGGCTGGCCGGCGTGGATCCGCGAGCCGGTCGCCCTGACCCTCGCCGCGCAGCTCACCACGCTACCCATAGTCCTGGTCAACTTCGAGCGCCTCTCGCTGGTGGCACCGATCGCCAACATTCTCGTCGTGCCGTTCGTGCCGATCACGATGCTCTTCAGCGCCATCGCCTCACTGGCGGGCGTCCTCGACGGCACCGTGCACATTCCCGTTCTGAGCGACGCCATGAGCTGGTTCGCCGGTGGCGCCGCGTGGCTGGTCCTCCGCGTGATCGTGAGCCTCGGGATGGCGGTCGCCTCCCTCCCCTACGCGGCAGTGGACGTCTCGATCCCGCCGCCGGTCGCAATCGCCTGGCTCCCCATCCTGGGCCTTGCGACCTGGGCACTCGGAGCATCGCCCGCCGCGGACCGATCGCCGGATGAGCGGGCGGCCAGCGCGGCGGCCAGGGTGGCCAGGCGGCTGGTTCGTCCACTGCCGGTCGGCCTGGTCCTCGTGGGGATCCTGTTGGCTGTCACGGTCGTGTCGCGGCCGGACGGGCGCCTGCACCTGACGATCCTCGACGTCGGCCAGGGCGACGCTATCCTCCTGGAGACGCCGGCCGGCCGGACGATGCTCATCGACGGCGGCCCCGATCCCGAGTTGACGCTCCGCCGGCTGGGGGCAAACCTTCCGTTCTTCGCCCGCCGCATCGACCTGATGGTCCTGAGCCATCCACACCAGGACCACGTCGCCGGCCTCGTTGAGGTATTGGACCGGTTTCAGGTCGGCGCCGTGCTCCATGCAGGCATCCCGTTTGATAACCCGTCGTACGCTCGACTGATCGCCGATGTATCCGAGCGCGACGTCGGCATCACAGTCGCGCGTGCCGGTCATGGCTTCATGCTCGATGCGTCCACCTCGATCGAGATCGTGTACCCGTCGGCGGCCGACGCGGCAGCGTCGCTCCCGGATGGCGACATCAACAACGGATCCGTGGTCATGCTCGTTCGCCATGGCGGCTTCACCGCCCTGCTCACCGGCGACGCCGAGGCACCGATCGAGGCGACGCTCGTGCACCGTGGCGCGCTCCCGACCGTTGACGTTCTGAAGGTTGGACACCACGGATCGCACTCATCCACCACCCCGGGGCTGCTCGACGCCATCCGGCCGAGCGTCGCGGTCATCTCGTCGGGCGAGGACAACGACTACGGACATCCGGCGCCCGAGACGCTCGCGACGCTCGGAGCCCGCGCGGCGATCGCCGTCTATCGGACCGATCGGCAGGGCGACGTCGAGGTCGAGACCGATGGACGCTCCTACCGGGTCAGGACCGATGCCGGTTGGGGGGCGATCCTTCCGGTGCACGGTGCAGGGTCCACGGGTAGCATCGCTCCATGGCCGTTCCTGACCGATCCACCGCTCGCCGCATGCTGGCCGACGCCGGCCTGCCGGATGGCATTGTCGTCCACTCCGAGGGTGTCGCCCGCGTGGCGGTGGCGGCCGCTGCGCTGCTGGCCGAGGCCCAGATCCCGATCGACGGCGCGCTGGTGGAGGTCGCGGCGCTGCTGCACGACATCGACAAGATCCAGATTCGGCGCGATGGCGGCGAGCACGGCATCGTCGGCGCGCGACGGCTCGAGGCGGCGGGCTACGAGGAGCTCGCCATGCCGGTCGCCTCCCACCCGGTCAACTGCCTGCTCGACGACGATCGCTTCCCGCGCGGTTGGCCCTCTGTCCTGGTGGCCGTGGCCGATCGGCACGTGGCCCAGGAGTTCATGACCGTCGACGAACGGCTCGACGACATGAAGCTGCGGCACCCGGAATTTGCCGATGAGATCGAGGCAGCGCGGCCGCCCGCGCACGCCCTGGAGGCCGAGCTTGCCGAGGTTGTCGGGCTTTCAGTCGACGATCTCGTCACGCGCCTGCGCGGCGCCTGGGAGGCGGGAGTGTGAGCGCCCCTCTGTTGCTCCTGCACGGCGACGATGGCTTCGGCCTGGACGTTGCGCTGCGCGCGTTCGCGACCGAGGTGGACGCGACAGAGCGGATCGAGATCATCCCCGAACGCACGCCCGACGAGGCGTCCATCGATCGCGCCCGGCTCGAGGCCGGCACCATGAGCATGTTCGGCGTCCACCTTGCCGTGCTGCGGCAGCCTCTGAGGGCAGCGGGCCGCTCGACACCCGCGGCGGATCGGCTC
>JACDBZ010000239.1 GCA_013694645.1 Chloroflexota bacterium | reverse complement strand
GTCATGGGCACTCAACCGGGTGGGAGTGAAGGGAACGCCGGCGCGGGCACGGCCGTCGCGCTTCATCGCGGAGCTGCGACCGGGCGCAGTGGCGCGACCGCGCTCCCCCGGGACGCCCGCCAGATCGCCGTCGACCTTCGCGCTGTCGGCCGCCGACGAGCCGCTGCTCGAGCGACTCATCGAGTGGCGCCGTGAGCGAGCGCGGACGGACGGCGTGCCCGCCTACGTGGTCGCCGATAACAAGACCCTCGCCGCCATCGTGGCGCATCGGCCAACCGGGGAAGTGGAGCTGCTGGGAGTGCCGGGCATTGGTCAGCGAAAGGTCGCGACCTATGGCGAGGAGATCCTTCAGCTCGTTGCCAACGACGGGGTGCCGCTGAATGGTGGCCGGAGGTAAGGGCCGAATCAGTGCCTTGCGACGCGCGACAACTAGTCGTCGGAGCCGGATCCGAACACGAGGCGCTGGCCGCCACCCGAGCGACGAGCAAGGTCCATGCCGCCGTCATCCGCATGGTTGCCATGTCTGGGGCGGGTTATCGGGCACTGATTGGTTAAATATCCACCGGCTGGGCGCTTCAGCCAGGCAGGAGGCCGTCTGCCTGGCTATACGATCCACCACGCGCATGATCGGCCAATCAATGCCCTTTTACGCCCACGGCACGCATAGCCGCGGGTGAGGCGCGACCGGCTCACAAAACGCGCCTACGCCCGCTACGCGCGCATCGTTGCCGCCGGAAGCCCGGGGTTCTCCAGCAGGTCCAGAAAGATCGCGGACCAGAGCATGCTCTCGTCGCTGTGCGTGAGGAGGGTGGAGCTGTACCGCTCCCCCGTCTCGTCATCGATGACCTCCCAGAAGGTGCCATCGCGCTCGATCCACGCACGGTATCGGTCCATCTCGAGGCGCGCCTGGAGAGGATCGAAGCTGTGCAGCAGCTGGAGGTACATGGAGCCCAGCGAGGTCCAGACGGTGGCGCCCTGGTAGTCGGGCATGAAGGTTCGCACGAAGAGCGGCTCGATCTCCGGCCGGCGCACGGGCTCGTACTTGAGCGGATAGGGCTCCGCAAAGCCGCGATCCTCCAGCGTCCCGAGCGCCTGGCGCAGGACTGCGGGATCGGTGATCACGCCGGTCCAGAACGGCCAGATGTTTCCCTCGCCGGATGGAGTGTCGTCGCCGGGCGAGTCCCGGAAGAAGCCACGAGGATCCCAGAAATGGTCGAGCAGGATGCTCTGCGGTGCCAGCGCCAGCGGTTGCATCGGCGCTGGAAGGTCCCAGCCCAGGTCGACCAGCGTCATGGCCAGCAGGGCAACCATGCTGTTTCCGAACGCATTGCATCGGTTCACGATCGTGTCGCGGTGCGCGCTGTACTTCCGGTCGCTGCGAACCAGGCCGGTCTTCGGATCAACGACCTCGTCCATGTAGTGCCGCACTTCCCCCTCCAGCCACGGCCGGTGCTCCTCCAGGAGCTCGTCCGCGCCGATGCGTCGCATGGCGGCCAACATGAGCGGCAGGCAGTCGACGCCGTAGTCGAAGACGTCGACCGGCTGATCGAAGAAATGGATGGTGGTCGTGATGTGGCTGTTGCGCCGCTCCCATGTGCGGATGGCCCAGGCGAGCGACGCGATCACCCGCTCACGATGCCCGGCAGAGAGCCGCGCCAGCGCCGGGGCGCTGAAGCTCAGGTCTCGCGTCCAGAACTGGCGGAAGTACCCGGGGCTGGCACGGTAATGGGTTCCATCCCAGCAATCGTCGATACACGCGCGGACGATCTCAGCAGCTGACCCCTCGTGTCGATTGCGACCGAGCACGCCGCGCCGCGCACGCACCGCCAGGTTGACCGCATACGCCGCCACCACCACCGGTCGTTTGATCAGTTGCCATGCCATGCGCGACCGCTACGCAAGCAGCGCGCCCGCTCGTTAACCCGGGGCGTCGGCGGAGGAACGGGAAGCGGGTCACGCGATTCGGAACGACGGTTGCATCAGGCCTCACGATGGGTGAAGAGACCGACCCCGCGGCACTGATCAGCGACCTCGACAAGGCGCTTCCGCTTCTTGCTCGCGATGCCATCGCCGCCGCCATGGCTGCGGGCGCCATCCCCGGCCCGGAGGGCGTGGCACTTTCCGGGCACCTTCGCCAGGTGGCGACCGATGAGGTTCGTGACGTCGAACGGCTGGCTGCTCGCGTGGCCACCATGGGCGGTTCGCCCTCGGTGACGATCGGCCACATCAAGACCGCCGCCGGCTGGCGCGCGACCCTCAAGTCGCTCCTCACTATGCAGCGGGAGGCACTCGACGCCGTGGTCGCTGCCATACCGGCCGATGCTGACGATGCCGAGGGCGAGGCGACCGAGCACCTGCTCGAGCACGTCGTCGCTCGCAAGCGCGACGCCATCGAGCTCATCGAGCGCGCGTTGCATTAGCTCGGGACACGTCGTGATGTGGGCCGCGCCGTGGCGCGTATCCATGTTGCACCCGCACGCACCGAGGCGGTGCGCCTGGATTGCATCGGTGACTTCGCCGATGTCCGTCGTGCTCTCCGGGGGGTGGCACGACGGATCGGCGGCTGGCAAGGCGAAGCCGCACGGACCTGGAATCAGTAGGATGGCCTTCATCGGCAGCCGAGGGGCAGGGCAAGAGATGGAAGCGGCCTCCAACAGCGGCTTCGCGGTGAGCTCAGATGGCACGCGCATAGCGTGGCAGCGCCACGGAGAGGGCGAGCCGGTGATCCTCTTCATTCCCACCTGGAACCTCGTTGACTCGAGGGTCGTTCGTCACCAGGTGGATTTCTTCGGCGCACGAACGACCGTCATCACCTATGACCCGCGCGGCGCCGGAGTCAGCGACCGTCCGGATCACGGGTACGACTTTCCGATGCACGCCGCCGATGCCCTGGCGGTCCTGGATGCGGCCAGCGTGGGGCGAGCCTCCATCATCACCGCATCGCGAGGGCTGGGAAGCACAGTGCGGCTGGCGAGCGCACATCCGGGGCGCGTTGAGCGAATCGTGGCGGTGGGCCCGTATGTCCCGTTCGAGCCGAGTACCGACGACAGGTTCTGGACGATCGACCAGGTCGCTGAGCCAGGCGACCTCTTCAGCGCCCACGGCTGGCGGACCGATTGGCCGGCGTTCGCCCGCCGGTTCATGGAGAACGTGTTCAGCGAGCCGGACTCCGAGGCGACCATCCGGGAGCTCGTGGACATCGCGCTCGGCGCGTCACCGGAGATCCTCATCACCCAGGAGCGCGAGCTCAACTGGGCGGCCATCCCGCCATTGCTCCGCGCCCTGACCACCCCGACGCTGGTGATACACGGTCAGGAGGACCACGCGGTCTCGGTCGCGCAGGCTCAGCAGATCGTCGACGCGATGCAGGATGCCCGTCTCGAGATCATCCCCGGTGGCGGCCACCGCCCGGATATCAGGACGCCGGAGCGGGTGAACGAGCTCATGGCCGAATTTCTCATCGAATCACCCATTCAGAAGCCCGCCTATTGAGCGTCCGAGAGGAAGCGTGCCTCATCGGACCACCACCGCAGCGCTGCCGGCATATCCTGATCGTCTCGAACCGCCTTGCCCATGAGACTGCTCCCGTCGTATGTCCACACCAAGACGGCGTCTCCGGTCTCCGTGGTATAGCAAAGCAGGCGTCCGCCGCCCTCACCGAAGTCCCAACGTTCGACCGCCGGCGTTACGGCGTCACAGGTTCCGCTCGGCGCCTCCAGGGCACCGGCGTGCTGGGCTATCCACTGGGCTCCCTCGCTGGCGATCTGTAGGTCCCAGTACCAGACCGTGTCCGGGGCAGCGATCCCGCCCAGCGCGCACTCGATGCCGGCCTTGACCGCGATCGGCCTCCGATTCACGTATACCCTGGCCGGCACTCCGGCAACCGTCGTCTCGCGCAGCTCCAACAGGTCAGTTGGTGATGCCCGGCCGCATCGATCGCGCTCCGCCTCGGGGATCATTGTCACCAACCCTGATTCGTCGCCTGACGGAAAGGCCAGATCCCGTGCGCTCGAAGTGACTGACGGAAGCGAGGTCGCCGATACCGACGCTGAGGGACCGGCCGAAACGCCCGCGCCGCTCTCCGTCGCGCCGACCCACGGTCGAACCACGAGGAGCGCGACGGCCAGCATCGCGACGAGCCCAACCCCGGCGATCATTGAGATGGCCGGGCGTGGCCGCACAACCGCGGCTGACGCATCGGGACCCACCACTCGGAAGAGTTGAATCGGCTCCTTCAGGCCCTTCAATCGCCGTCGGCCAATATGCACGAAGCTGGCATCGACGACTCCGCCGGTCAGTGTCCGGACGGTGCCTGACACGAAGACCTCGTTCGGGCCAGCCTGCGCGCAGATCCGCGCGGCCGTGTTCACCGCCGACCCAACGAAGCCCTCCGCGGTCTCCACCGTTTCGCCCGCATGGATGCCGATGCCCACGTGAACGGGCAGGGTCCCGTCCGCCTCCGACGCATTGGCGGCTGCGGCGACGATGGCGAGACCGCACTCGATGGCCGCGCTCGCTCCGTCGAACACGACGTAGAAGCTGTCACCCTCGGTACGGATCTCGGCGCCATCGAACTCCGCCACGGCGCTTCGAACAAGAGCGCGGTAGCGATCCAACATGGCGGCAGCCCG
>JACDBZ010000237.1 GCA_013694645.1 Chloroflexota bacterium | reverse complement strand
CCTCGCTAACGCGAACCACGCGTGCATATGACAGGCCCTGGTCTGAACGTGACACATGCTCCCTCGGATCGCACTGGTCCCCGCGCACGGTCACGCGTCGCGCGACGTGGTGGGGATGAGGATGACGAAGCGACCGTCGCGATTCGGATACGCCCCCTCAGGTCGGGTCCAACCGGGTCCGATCTGCTCGTAGCCCGGCGGTCCGGCGAAGGCCGGCCAGTTGCGCTCGAGCTCGGCGAGGTCCTCGAAGTTGCCGGGGCCGTCGGAAGCGCCCCAGATGGACGACACGCGTGGGTACCACGGATCCAGGACATAGGCGCCGCTGACGGCGGCATCGGCGAAGAGGGTGGGGTCGGCATCGGCGCGGAAGCCGGTCATGACCCAGGTGTGGGCACCCCACCATGGGAACATGACCACCGGCTTGTCCATCTCCGTCATGGCGATGGCGGAGTCGCGCAATGCATCGGTGTAGGAGGCATAGGCGCGGATCTCGTAGCCTGTCGCGCCGTAGTCGGCCAACGCAAGAGAGACGGCAGCCGGACCCCAGCCACCATTCAGGCTGTCGTCCAATGACTCCCATTCGCCGATGCGGTCCTTGATGCCCTGTTGGAACGCCTCCGAAGTGTCTCCGAGGCCGAGAATCGTCAGGACCATCTGGGTCGCAGCGACGGCACAGTCCTTTTCGGTCAGCTGCGAAGCAAAGACCGCCGCTTGATCATCGACCACGCGAACGTCCACGGGGCCCCGCGCAACGGGAGTGGGCGATGGCGTGGGCGATTCGGACGGCTCCGCGGTAAGTTCCGGAGTCGGGGAGGGTGATGGGCTCGGCTCCTGCGTCACGACAACGGTCGGGATGGTGGACCGATCGGGCGGTGGATCGACGATGGCCTCGAAGCGGCCTGTGAGTCGGTCGAAGCGCGCGCCCATGCCGAGCAGGTCGGCACGCACCACGGTGAAGCCGACGGCGAACAGCAGCAGCAGTCCGAGGAGGGCGGCGGGCAGGCGTCGAGGCGCTCGACGCGGCGATCTGGAAATCATGCGTTGGCGTCAAGCATGGCAGCCCGATACGGATTCGTCAGGAATCAGTCTGAATGAGGGAGAGAATATTGCCGGCGGGGTCCTTGAACCAGGCAATCGGCGGGCTGTCTCCGCGCATGATCCCGCGCTCATCCTGGCCCATGGATTCACCATAATGCTCGAACACGACGCCGAGTTTGGTGAGGGCGTCGACCGCCTTCTCGATATCGTCCACCGGAAAGTTGAGCGTCGTGTAGCTTGCCGGCTCGTGGTTCTCCTTCGGATAGATGAGGACCGTCTGATCGCCGGCGAGCCTCAGGGTGAGCATCCCATTGTCCTCGGACACCTCGAGCCCGAGGGTCTGGCCATAGAACTCCCTGGCTTTCGCGATGTCGTTGGACGAGAACCCCGAGAATGCGACGCTTTCCTTGAGCATGCGGATCTCCTGTGCGGTGGAAATGGAGACCGGTGAGAAGGCGACCACTCATCGGTTCCGTGGAACTCCGATAAGGTAGCCGCGATGACCCTTCGCAGGTACCTGTCGTCGTCTGGTGGTACTCCGGCGACACGCGACCCGCTCGACGTTCAGTATCGGCCGGAACGGCCGGGCGAGGAGCCTTTGGTCTCCGCCGTCGTGGCGGAGGCGTTCGGCGGGTCCATCGTCGCGACTCTCGTGGATCGGCTGCGCGCCTCGGCCGACTGGATCGACGGCCTCTCGTTCGTAGCAGACCACGAGGGGCGGCTGATCGGTCACATCCTGTTCACTCGAGGCCTGCTCGACGCGCCGGAGCGTCTCGTCGACGTGCTGGTCCTGAGCCCCGTCAGCGTGTCCACCGCCTTTCAGCGCATGGGAGTCGGGGCGACCCTGATCCGCCACGGGCTCGAGCAGATTGCGGCGCGTCCCGAGCCGCTCGTCTTCCTCGAGGGGTCGCCCGGCTACTACCGCCGATTCGGTTTCAGGCCCGGTGGCGAGCACGGCTTCAGACGCCCGTCGCTCCGTATTCCGGAGCCCGCGTTCCAGGTGATCAAGCGTGCCCCGTACGAGCCTTGGATGACGGGCACGCTCGTCTACTCGCGCGTCTTCTGGGACCTCGACTGCGTGGGCCTGCGCGACCCGGTCAGCGCCCCTCGCTCATCCCAGTCGGGGATACGCCGAGAGGGTCAGGAACTCGGCAAAGTCGTCGGAGAGAACGAGCTCGTCGAGGACGGCGGCGGCATCGGTCCAGGGAGAGTCGGGAAGGAATGAGCGGAGTCTGACGAGCTCTTCGTCGCGGATGGCGGTGTAGCGCTCGGCCGTCATCGGCGAGCCGTCCTCGAGCGGAGCGGCATGCGACCGCCATTGCCAGAGTTGCGAGCGCGAAATCTCGGCGGTGGCCGCATCCTCCATCAGGTTGTTGATGGCGGCCGCGCCATTGCCGGCCAGCCACGACGCCAGGTATGAGAGGCCGATCGAGATGTTGGCCCGTACGCCGGCCTCGGTGACAGCACCGCCTGGCACGGCAAGGTCAAGGAGGTCACCGGGGGTCACGCGGACATCCGGGCGCAAACGGTCCTTCTGATTGGGCCGATCAGCCAGAATCGCGTCGAAGGCTTCGCGTGCGACGGGCACGAGATCGGGATGGGCGACCCAGGTACCGTCGAAGCCGTCGGTGGACTCGCGCTGCTTGTCGGCGCGAACCGCCGCGAGAGCGCGCTCGTTCGCGTCAGGGTCCCGACGAGAGGGGATGAACGCCGACATGCCGCCGATCGCGTGTGCCCCGCGCCTGTGGCAGGTCTGGACCATGAGCGCGGTGTAGGCGCGCATGAACGGCACCGTCATGGTTACGGCAGATCGGTCCGGCAGGATCATGTCGGAGCGTGAGCGGAACTTCTTGATGATGCTGAAGATGTAGTCCCAGCGGCCGGCATTCAGACCCGCTGCGTGTTCGCGCAGCTCGAACAGGATCTCATCCATCTCAAACGCGGCCAGGATCGTCTCGATCAGCACGGTCGCGCGGATCGATCCGTGCGGGATGTCGAGCCCCTCCTGGGCCGCGACGAAGATCCTGTTCCATAGTGCCGCCTCGAGGTGGCTTTCCAGCTTCGGCAGGTACAGATACGGACCCGACCCACGGCCGAGCAGCTCCCGAGCGTTGTGGAAGAACCAGATCCCGAAGTCGAAGATGGCGGCACCGATGGGAGCGCCATCCACCAGGACGTGCGACTCGACCAGGTGCCAACCTCGTGGCCTGATGCAGAGGGTGGCAACGTTGTCGCTGAGGGCGTACGCCTTTTCATCGGTCCGGAAGGTCAGCCGTCGTCGGACAGCCTCGCACACCGCCCAATGGCCCGTGACGACGTTGTCCCAGGTGGGGGAGAGGCTGTCCTCGAAATCGGCCATGAAGACCGATGCGCCCGAGTTGAGCGCGTTGATCAGCATCTTCGGCTCCGCCGGGCCGGTGATCTCGACGCGTCGATCGTCGAAGTCCGGTGGAGCGGGCGCAACGCGCCAGTTCGAATCGCGGCTCTCGATGGGGTTGGGGAGAAAGTCGGGCATCTCGCCGCCATCGATCCGCGCCTGGCGCTGTGAGCGGTCGGCAAGCAGCCGCTCGCGCTCGGGATTGAAGTGCCGATGCAGCTCGGCGACGAAGTTCAACGCCTGGGGCGTAAGCACTTCGTCAGAGTGATCGGTCGAGCGGGTGATCTGGATTCCGGCGTACGCATCGGTCATCACGTGATTGTCGCAGCCAGCCACACTATCGTGCCTTCGTGATCGGTCGTTCTTCTCTGCCGTCTCGGCTTAAGCCTCGCCCCAGAAACGAAGCCACAGCCAGCGTCTTGGTCTCATTACCAACGTGGTTGGCGGTAACCGCGAGGGCGGTACTGGGTTCCTCTCAGCTACCAACCCTGTTGGCGTCAGGCGGGATTTGACCGCCGACCACGCGTTCAGCCGGCGTGATGGCCGCGCACCGAACTGGTCACCGTCAACCCTGTTGACGCATAGGGACGCTGGGCGACAGGAGCGCTGCCAGTCAGTCCCGCAGGGCCAAGAGGGCGGGATCGCCACGGTGGCGTCGCGCCCGACGGGTGATCTCGGCGAGCATCTCGCGCTGCGCCGTGCTCCACGGGGTCAGCACGCCCCGGAGGCGGAGGTGCCCCGTGACATCGTCGTCGCCATCGGGGGTCAGGGCTGGATCGGTCCAGCCCTTTCCGCCGTAGCCAAGAAATCGGGTCGGGGTGATTCGGACCGGCTGCGAGTAGGTGGCGACAAAGGTCTGGCGGTCGAGCGCAGCGCGGGCCATCAGATCGGCATACTTCTCGAACATGGTCGGGCGGATCACGTCAACCGTGGGATGCGGGAGCACGGTGGCGGTGCCTTCCACCAACTCGACATCGAATTCCTCGCTCGGCTGACCGATCGCCAGCATCACGTCGGCGTGCTCGCGGAGGTTGCGCACCTTCTGAGCGTTCGGCTTGCTGAACAGATCGAAAACCGATCCGTCCCAGTTGAACCAGACCGGCACGACGTGCGGCCGCCCATCGGGTCGCGTGGAGCTCAGCCAGACGGTTGGTTCGCTGCGAAGCCGCTGCTCGATCGAAGACTGCTGGTCAACGGTTGGGGTACGCATGAGAGCCTCGACGCTTCTGCCCGACGGAGTGTAATTCCACGTGTCCCTGCTGCCTAGACCGATATCGGACACCGAGCGCGTCGGCGAGTCGACACCGGCGGCCGAGAGAGCCCGCGCGCGTGGACTTGCATCACAGTCTATGATCCCCGATGGGGGACGTCACAGGATCGCCTGGAGAGAAGGCATGCCGCTCTATCTGGATGAGCATGAGCACATCCCGGGGCTCGAGGCGAACGCGCTTGCCGGGGCCCACGCACGCGATGTCGAGGTCGGCGCCGGCTACGGCGTCACCTATCTGCGCTACTGGTTCGACGAGGCCACCGGCAAGGTGTTCTGCCTGGTGGATGCGCCCAGCCCCGAGGCGGCCGAGCAGGTCCATCGCGAGGCGCACGGCCTGGTGGCCGATCGGCTGATGAAGGTCACCGAGGGCGGGTGAGTCGCTAGCCCTGTGAGGCATAGGCGATCGCCGCGTCCATGGAGGCACGGCGTCCTTCGGCCATGACCGTTTCGAGAACCTCCGGACCGAGCGTTCGCTGGAGTCCGGCGAGGAACTGGTCGAGCTCCGCGGTCGCCGCCGTCGACAGCGGCGCACCGATCACCTGTCGCAGGCCGGCCGCCATGCCGATGAGCCGCGCCGCCCGCTCTGCATCGGCTTCGGCGACGCCGGCCAGACGTTCGAGCATCGACGCGATGCCGGCGCGATCGCCGAGCTCGCTGCGCAGCGATAGGCTCTCGCGATAACTCGCGGCGGCACCGTCATGGTCGCCCTCGCGGGCCGTCACGTCACCCAGGCCGGCCAGCATCCTCGCCTCCGCGCGACGGTCGCCGATGCGGCGGTACAGGCCCAGGGCATCGTTGTATCGCACCCGGGCGGCGGCGAGGTCGCCGCGCCGTCGGCTCACCAGCGCCAGGCGCGAGGTGGCCTGCGCCATGCCCCACAGGTCGCCGAATGCCTCGAACGTCCCGATGCTCTCCGCGTAGAGCTCATCGGCCTCGGCATCGTGCCCCTGGCGAGCAGCCAGGTCCGCGAGATTGAGCAGGCTTCATGTCGGCCTCCTGCGGCCACTGGTGATCGGAGATGGAGCGTTGCGCCTCGATACAGGCACGAGGGCACCC
>JACDBZ010000209.1 GCA_013694645.1 Chloroflexota bacterium | reverse complement strand
GAGTATAGGTCGCTCAGCGACAGTCGGAGATCCGCGCCGAGAACATCGTGAACCTGCTGCCCGGCGCGACGGATGTGCCCTCCGGCGGTTCCTGGCCGATGATCCCTTCGGGCTGTGCAGGGTCCTGGGCGCACTCGACGCGCCAGTTCAGCCCGGCCTCGCTGGCACGCTCGATGGCATCAGCGGTCGACATGCCGATCGTGGCGGGGATGAGGACGGTGCCCGCTGGCGCCGATGCCGGCGCGGATTCCGAAGCCGATGGTTGCGGCGAAGCCTCTCCACTCCCGCCAAGGTCGAGGAGGGGAAGGGTCACCAGGGCCACCACGAGCGCCACGGCGGCCAGGATGACCAGCGTTCCGATCAGTGGGCGGATGCTGCGACGGGGAGACGAACGCCTCGCGGGCGCGCCTCGAGCGGGTGCGAGGGCAGGCGCCGGTGTCGACGGCCGCGTCGGCCTCGGCGCTGGCGGAGGGACATAGCCGCGCTCGTCGGACGATCGTTCGGCAGGAGGAAGGGAGACGGCCACGACGCGGGTCTCGTCCATCTCGTTGCCGCTGGTCGACTCGGCATCTGCGGCCTCGAGGGCTCGCGACATGGCTTCGGCGCTGCCGAAGCGGGAGGTAGGCTCGCGCCGCAGGGCCTGGAGGATCGCGTCATCGAGGCGTCCGGGCACGCCCGGCACGAACGTAGAGGGCGCGCGCACCGCGTGCGCGAGATGGGCAGCGCTGATCTCCTCGGGGGTGCGTCCCTCGTACGGCATCGTTGCGGTCAGCGCCTCATACAGCACGACGCCCAGGCTGAACAGGTCGCTTGCGGGAGTCAGCGCCTCGCCATGCAGCTGCTCCGGCGACATGAATTGGAGCGATCCGATGCTGGTGCTCCCCTCGAGCCCCTCGTGCGGCGGGCGCGCGATCCCAAAATCGATCAGCTTCGCCGGACCCGGGCCGAGCATCACGTTGCCGGACTTGACATCGCAATGAACGAGCCCGCGGTCATGAACCGCCCGCAGGCCGGCGAGGAGCTCGCGGCCGATGCGAAGGACGTCTTCGCGCGCCATCGGCCCCCCTTCATCGATCGCCTGGCGCAGCGATCGGTGCCGATCGAGGAGCTCCATCACGATGAAGTGCGCCTCACCGTCGCTCCCCGAGTCATAGACATGGACCAGGCTGGGATGCGAGAGCGAAGCGACAGCGCGCGCCTCCGCCAGGAAGCGATCCGTGAACGCCGGATCGTCGGCGTACGGATGGGAGAGCACCTTGACCGCCACGTCGCGCTCGAGCCGCACGTCACGAGCGCGATACACGCGAGCCATGCCACCGCGGGCGACCGGCTCGTCGATTCGATAGCGATCGACGAGCGTGCGTCCGATCATCGGGTCGGATGGCGGTTCGTTGCTCACTGACCGACCTCCTCGTCGATGGCGGCCACGGCGGCCCGCGAATCCTCGATGGCACCGATCGTCGTCGCCAACCGCTCGAGCGGAGCGGCCGTCAAGGCCGATCCGCCCTCGCTCAACGCGATGCGCAGGGCACGATCGGCCGTCCCGGCATCATCGGAGAGGGCTCCGAACTCGTCGGCTGCCTCGATCGCCGCCGCCTCATCGCCATCCCCGGTTGCTTCCACGATCTGCTGCACGGCACTGATCATCGCATCCATGGTGGCGATCCATATCGGTAGCGTGGGCAGATCGGTCTCCCAGGCCACGACGAGCGCGTGGTCGTCGCGAGCCTTCCCGACATGCTCGGAGGCCTCGGCTAGCGCGCCTCGGTCGAGCGCGCGGAGCGCCTGCTCGAGCACCGCCGGCAGGCTGGTCCCCCTCGCCCGGATGTCGGCGAACGTGTCGGCTGCCCGGCCGGAAGCGCGCAGCTGCGCCGCGATGGAGGTCAGCTCGCCGGCGGCGACTGGTGGCGCCGGTTGAGGTATCCCCGGATGCCACGCGGCAAGCGCCGACGCCAGCGACCGGATCGCCTCCCGCGCGGGCGCCACGGCCTCCTCGGCGTCGGCGATTCGCGCGGCCGCATCCTCGAGCGGCTCACTGGGTGCGCCATCTCCGCTGATGACAGCGGCCGCTGCCGCCCGCGCAGACTCGAGCCCTGGCTCGACCGTGGAACGCAGCTCATCAAGTGCCACCAAGGCGGCCGCCGCGCGCTCGCGAATCAGCCGCTCGGCACCGAGGGTGACAGCCGGATCGACGCCACGCGGACCGAGGACCAGCGCCAACCCGACGACCACCAGGGCGGCCGAGGTGACGCGGGTGCCTATCATGAGCAGATGGTCTCCGCCGACGCCCTGCGACAGCTGCCCAAGGCGGAGCTCCACCAGCACCTGGATGGATCGGTCCGACCGGCTACCGCGATGGAGCTGGCCGATTCGATGGGCATGGCGCTCGATCCTGAAGACGCCCGTCGACGCATGGTCGGGCCCGAGCGCTGCGAAAGCCAGGCAGAGCTGCTCACCTATTACGACCTGCCGATCCAGCTGCTCCAGAGCGGAGAAGCGCTCGAGCGCGTCACCGCCGAGCTGGTCGAGGACCTCATGCGGGATGGCGTCCGATATGCGGAGATTCGCTGGGCCCCTCGGCTCCACCTCGAACGCGGCCTCTCGGTGACCGCCGTCCTCGAGGCCGTGGCCTCGGGGATCGCACGCGCGGCACTGGCGCACGGCCCTGCCACACCGTTCATCGGGCTGATCGTGACCGCCATGCGATCGCATCCACCCGCGGCGAACGTGGAGCTGGCACACGCCGCCGCCGCGTTCGGCGCGCCGATCGTGGGCTTCGACCTCGCAGGCCCGGAGGTCGCCTGGCCGGCACCACCGCATGCCGCCGCATTCAACGCAGCTCGCGCCGGTGGACTCTCATTGACCGCACATGCCGGCGAGGCGCCGGGTGCCCACCGCGTGCGCGAGGTGCTCGAGTTCGGCGTTCGCCGCGTCGCGCATGGCGTCAGCGCCAGCGAAGACGAGTCCCTCATCCAGCTGCTGCGTGCGCGCGACATCACCCTGGACCTGTGTCCGACCTCGAACGTCCAGTCCGGCATCGTCGCGGACCTGGCGAGCCATCCGGTTGCCGCACTGCACCGCGCCGGTGTGAGCGTGACCATCTCCTCTGACGGCCGGACCGTGACGGGCACAACGCTCAGTGAGGAGCTGGCGCATACGGCCTCCGCTCTCGAGCTGACGAAGAGCGAGCTCGCGGCGATTGCGCTCAATGCCTTCGTCCACGCGTTCGCCCCGCCCCTCGTGGTCGCACCGATGCGCGCCACTGCGGTCCGCGAGTGGGACGCCTGGCGCGCGGAGCTCGACATCACCTGAAGCGCGGCTCAAGGAGAGCCAGCACTGCCGCGGGGTCCGCGGCGACCGCCTCGGGTCGTCGCTCTCCGTCGAGCGTCGCGGCGAGAGCCGCATCGGTCACGCCGGTCAGCACCAGGATGGCCGCACAGCCCGCGCGATGGGCCCCGACGATATCGGAGTCGGGGTTGTCGCCGATGACAACGGCATCGGTGGCGGAAATTCCGGACGCCTCCAGGATCCCGGCGAACATGGCCGGCGACGGCTTGCCGATCACCAGTGGCGTCGCGCCGGTCGCCGTGGCCAGCGCCGCCACGATCGAGCCCGCGCCCGGGAGGAAGCCCGCGGCTGTCGGATATCGGACGTCGGCGTTGGTGGCAATCAGGCGAGCGCCATCGGCAACGGCGCGCATCGCGACCGCCAAGCGCTGATAGTCAACACGCGGATCGAGGCCAACGATGACGGCGTCGAACCCGCGCGCGAGCGGACCACCCTCGTGATCGGCCAGGGAAACGTCACCGGCCATGACGACCTCCAGGCCGGCATCCTGGAGCTCCGTCCTCATGCCGTCCGCGCCGATCGCCAGCACCGAGCGCACCTCCGGCGCGTGGCGGTCCAGGTGCTCGACCGTCGCGGACGTCGACGTGACGATCTCTGCCGCGACACTCGGTATCCCCATTCCGGCCAGGCGCTCGACGTATCCGTTGCGAGCGACCATCGAGTTGTTCGTCGCGAACCGCACCGCGACTGCCTCCGCATGCAACGCGTGCACGAGCTCGCGGGCGCCCGCGATCGGCTCGTGGCCGCGATAGACGACGCC
>JACDBZ010000200.1 GCA_013694645.1 Chloroflexota bacterium | reverse complement strand
CGCAGCGGATGCGTCCCGCGCGGCGCCGATCTTATCGGCGGCAGCCAGCACCGCAACGTCGACCTTGAGTCCGGCGCGCTCACGCCGCGCGTCATCCAGCTCGCCATCGACGGCTGCCAACGCCAGATTCGCCGCATCGAGCTCCCCGAGTCGACGGTCCAGCACGAGCGTGACATCGGGCGGCAGGGCATCGAGTGTCGGATCGCCGGCGGCGAGCTCTCGCTCGATCTCGCCAAGCTCGCCCAAGATGGGAGCAGCCTTTCGGAGGTGCCCCAGTCGCGCCAGCCGCTCGCGGGCCCCCTTCACGTCGCCCAGGAGCTCCACCGAGCGTGCCACCAATGCTTCGCGCTCACGATGCGCAATCTCGTACTCCTCTGGCTGAGTCGCCAGCTCGGTGATCTCGCCGCGCAGCGTCTCGATCCGCGCCAGGAGCGCGTTGAGGGGTGGCTTTGTTCCGGTCGGAACGAATATCTCGCGCAGCTCGCCGCGCAGCTCACGCTCGAGATCGACCGCGCTCGTACCGCCGAGTCCGGCGCCCGCGCCATAGATCCGCCCGCGAACCCCGGTCGTCGAAAGGGTGTGCAGGTCCTGGAGCTCGCCCAGCCCGAACGCGAAGATGTTGGTGAACAGGTCCCTGTCCGCGCCACGCAGCAGGCGGTCGAGCGTTTCCTGGCCCCCCTGGTTGCCGTTCGGAGCGCGAACGGCAAGTGCCCCACCCCCGCCCCGCTCCCCGTGCCGTTCGACCACCCAGCGTTCGCCCGCCACCGTCGTCAGGACGAGTCTGCCGCCACGACGTCCGCCGGCAAACGCGGGATACCAGGTGCGTCCCTCGCGCGACGCCTCGAAACCGAACAGGAGCGCCCGGAGAGCATTGAGGAAGGTCGTCTTGCCCGCCTCGTTGTCGCCGAGGATGACCGTCAGGCCCGCGCCGAGTGGCCAATGCGCGTCGTGGAAGCGGCCGAACCCATCGAGCTCGACGCGCTCGATCCGCATCAGGCATCCTCCTCGACGGCCAGAAGGCGATCGATCCCGAGCGCCTCGGCCTCATCGAGAATCTCGCCGATGAGCGCCGCGTCATCGGGGCCAGCGCCGTGGAGGTAGCGCCTTCCGCGCGGCGACTCCTCGAAGAGCGGGGCGACCGAGGAGCGCAGGAGGTCCTGCCAGCGCCCGTGCTCCTCGGGATCGGTGCTGTGCGAGCTTCGTCGAGCGGTCGCGACCGTGCGCAGGAAGTCGCCGACGAAGTCAGGGATCTCGCGGCGAGCATCGAGATCGATCTCCGGTCGCGTGGCATCGCGGATGGACTCGACCCACGTGAAGGGTGAGCCGCCGGCCAGCTCCTCGTCCAGGATGACCCGCAGGTGATCGAGGTAGCCGGGCCGGGCCACCGTACCGTGGAGCGGCCCACGACCGGTGAGTCGGAGCCTGATGACGAGCGACCTGCCGTCGGCTGCCTCCGCCGCCTCTCCGATCCTGGTCCGCGACGACCGCACGAGTGCCTCGTCATCGGCGAGCTCGGAGATCGGCAGATCGATCGGATGCCAGCGCACGACATCGGTGGCCAGGAATCGCGAGGTCACGCGACGTCCGGCATCCACCTCGACGAGCCAGCAGCCGCGCGCGCCGAGCTCGCCCGGGTCGCGGCCCTGTGGAATGCCGCAGTAGTACGCGGGCGGGTCAGCCAGGACCTGTCCTGGCTGATGAATGTGACCGAGCGCCCAGTAGTCCATGCCTGCGGCGCGCAGGTCATCGACCGAGCATGGCGCGTAGTTGTGATGGCCGGGTCGGTCGCCCACGTTGGTGTGCAGCAACCCGATCGAGAAGGGCGAGCCTTGATCGGCGCGCATCTCAGCGGCGTAGTTATCGCGTACCGCGGCTCGCGGGTACGACCTCCCGTGGACGCGCGCGATCTCGCGTCCGTCGCGCAGGACCGGCATTGACTCACCGGGTTCTGTTCCGAACCGATGCACCGCGGTCGGAAATTGGAGCGAGGGCGCCCAGCTGCGACCGTCGAGAGGGTCATGGTTTCCATGGACGACGAAGCTGGGGATTCCCGCATCGGCCAGATCAGCAAGACCGTCTCGAAACCGCGTCTGGCCGAGGAGGGTTGGGCTCGCAACCTCGAAGATGTCCCCGGCGATGACCACGAAGTCGACGTCCTGCTTGATCGCCTCACCGACGACCCGCTTCCAGGCTTCGGTCGTGGCTCCGCGCAACGTGACGAGAACGTCGGGCGGGGCCTCCGCGCTCAGGCCTTCGACGGGGCTGTCGAGGTGGAGGTCACCGGTGTGCAGGAAGCGAAAGGGCTCGGAAGACGACAAGGCCCGCCAAGCGTAGCCGATGGGCGTGACAGCTCATCGGTCGCGAGGCGGGCACCGTTGTCAATCTGGTCCGCTTGCGCCGGCCGCTCCCCCCGGTCGACCGCGGGGATCGCGTCGGCCGGCGCAGTCGGTGTCGTCGATCAGACGCTGCGACGACCGCTGAGCAGCTGGAAGACCAGCACGATGGCGGCTATCACGAGCACGAGCCAGATCAGATTTCCCACGGCGCCTGTCAATAGACCCAAGAGCCAGAGGACCAGCAGAATGACGATGATCGTCCAGAGCATCGAGTTCTCCTCACGCTGTGTGTCGGTTCCCTCCCCCTGTCGCCATCGAGCGACATTGGCACCAAGCATCGCAAAATGCGTGCCAGCCCAGCGTGCGAGGGCTTACTCGCTACGCGGGCGACGGTCCTCGATGACCTGGTAGACGAGGAGCAC
>JACDBZ010000189.1 GCA_013694645.1 Chloroflexota bacterium | reverse complement strand
ATCTTCGATCCCCGAGAGCACGTCGCCGCCGTCGTCGGAATCGGCTGGGGGGTCGACCTGCCGACGGCGACGAACTTCGCCGGCCTGCTCCTGGGCGGAGGGCTCCCCGACCAGGAGTCGAACCTCTCGCTGCTCGGGGCGACGCCTCAGCAGCTCGAGACATGGGGATACGGCGTCACGGACGTCCCGTCCATCGATGCGCGCGTGCAGGCCTGTCTGGCGGCCGTGGGGAGCGCTGGTTTCGAGTGCTGGGCCGAGATCGACCAGCTGGTGATGGAGCGCGTCGTAGCCTGGGCTCCGCTCGGGTTCGCGATCCACGGGTGGATCACGTCCGATCGCGTGGCCGCCTTCTCGGCGGACGCGCAGTCGGTCGCGCCGTCGCTCGACCAGATCCAGCTGCGGCCGGAGTCCTGACGCGTGCTGCGCTCCTCGCGCCCTCGGCGGGTGCTCGCCACCGTCCTCTTCACCGACATCGTCGGCTCGACCGCGCTGGCGGAGGAGCTCGGCGACGCGCGGTGGCGGGGGTTGCTGGCCGATCACCACCGAGTCGTGCGGCGTCTGCTTCGCCGCCACCGTGGACGCGAGGTCGACACCGCCGGCGACGGCTTCTTCGCGACCTTCGCCCAGCCGGCCGATGCGATCGCGTGTGCGCTCGAGGCGGCGGACGCGGTGGGGGCGCTCGGTATCCAGGTTCGCGCCGGGATCCACACCGGCGAGGTCGAGCCGATGGGAGCCAAGGTGGGGGGGATCGCCGTCCATCTCGGGGCACGTATCCTCGGGATCGCGGACCCGGGACAGATCGTCGTGTCCAGCACGGTGCGCGACCTGGTGAGCGGTGCCGGGTTCTCGTTCGTCGACCTCGGCAGCCGTTCGCTGAAGGGGATGGCGGAGGACTGGCACCTCTGGGCGGTGGAGCGGCCCGCGCAGGTGGAGGAGGAGCGAGACACGGCCCCTCGCTCCCGCGTTGCCACGATCCTGCGCAGATGGGGCCTGCGGGCAGCCGGGCTGGTGGCTATGGCGGCGGTCTCGGCGGCTGCGGCATTTGTCGTGTTCCGCGCCGGCGATACGCCTTCCGTCGGCCCCAACCAGCTGCGGGCAGTCCGTCCCGATGGCTCACTCGGCGATGGCCACGCTGTGGGGCGCGGACCGGCAACGGTGACCGTTGCCGGTGATGCCCTGTGGGTCGTGAACACGTTCGGCGGTACCGTCTCGCGCATCGATCGAACCGACGGTCAGGATGCGGTGGTCGGGGTCGGCGTACCCACCGACCTCGCGGTCGCCGCGGATCTCATCTGGGTGCTCGATCCCTACGCGAGCACCGTGTCGATCGTGAGCCCGGCTGACGGCCGGCTGCTGCAGTCGCTCGACGTCCACGGAAGGGCGATTGACGCGACCGATGCCGCGGTCTGGGTGGCCGACGATCTCCAGGACGTGGTGCATCGCATCGATCCGCGGACGAGGTCCGTGCAATCCACAATCGCGTTACCGGCCGGCAGCGGGCCGTCCGCGATCGCGGCCACGACCGATGCAGTGTGGGTCGTGAACCTGCTGTCTGGGACCCTGTCCCGCATCGATCCGGTGACGAACGCCGTGACAGTGGAGGCGGTCGCTCTGACGAGTTGGCCTACGGCGGTCGCTGCGGGGCCGGACGCGGTCTGGGTTGCGTCCGAGTTCGACGACGTCGTCATCGGCCTGGACCCGGCCTCGAACCGCGTGATCCGGCAGGCGCCGTCCTGCGATGGCCCGGTGGACCTCGCCATTGCCGGCGCCGACGTCGTCGTCGCCTGCAGCGGAGACCGCGCCATGTGGCGAATTCCTGCCGAGGGTGCCGAGCCGATCGTCACCCAGATCGACGGCGTTCCTGCCGGCCTGGTCGTCGATGGTGACGAGGTGTGGGTCACGGTCCGCGAGAGCTGAGTCGACCGCAACCTTTGACGTGGAAAGACCGTTGCCCCGTCCACCGCGGCCAACCGCCCTGTGGATAAGTCCTCCATGAAATGTGGAAAACGTCCGACGGCGTCATACGTGGATCGCTAGAATCGGACGAACCCGTCGAAGCCCTCGGGTTGACCAGCTCAAGCCACACTGACGTGCCGAGGATCACCCGAAATGCCGCTGCGATCTGACTCCGAGAACTTCGCCCTCATCAAGGTCATCGGGGTCGGTGGCGGTGGGTCGAATGCCGTCAACCGGATGATCCGCGCCGAGATGATGGGCGTGGAATTCATCGCCGTGAACACGGATGCCCAGGCGCTCCTGCAGAGTGACGCGCCGCACAAGATCCGCATCGGCGACAAGATGACGCGCGGCCTTGGTGCCGGAGCCGATCCGCAGGTCGGGCAGCGCGCCGCCGAGGAGGATTCGGAGAAGATCTACGAGGCGCTCAAGGACGCGGACATGATCTTCATCACCGCGGGCATGGGAGGCGGCACCGGCTCGGGAGCGGCGCCGGTCATCGCGGAGATCGCCAAGGATCTCGGGGCCCTGACGGTCGGCGTGATCACCAAGCCATTCAGCTTCGAGGGCGTGCGTCGCAAGCTGGTCGCCGAGCAGTACTCGGAGCTTCTGAAGGAAAAGTGCGACACGCTGATCACGATCCCCAATGATCGGCTGCGCGAGGTGGTCGACAAGAAGACGAGCATCGTCGACGCGTTCCGCGTGGTGGACGATGTCCTGCGCCAGGGCGTGCAGGGTATCAGCGACCTGATCACCGTTCCGGGCCTCATCAACCTCGACTTCGCCGATGTGAAGACGATCATGCGCGACGCCGGCTCCTCGATGATGGGGATCGGGATCGCGACCGGCGAAAATCGCGCCGTCGACGCGGCCCGCGCTGCGGTCATGAGCCCGCTGCTCGAGGTCAACATCCAGGGAGCGCGCGGCATCCTGTTCAACGTCACCGGTGGCTCTGATCTTGGCCTGTTCGAGGTCAACGAGGCGGCCGAGGTGATCAAGGAGGCCGCCGATCCAGAGGCCAACATCATCTTCGGCACCGTGATCGACGATCGGATGCGCGACGAGGTCAAGGTGACCGTCATCGCCACCGGCTTCGATGGCACCAAGAAGACGAAGCCGCAGAGCCGGTTCGGCGCCGAGGGCGCGAGCGGCGTCGAAGGAAGCCTGGACGACCGCAGCCGAGAGATCCTGGCCGAGATCGAGCGTGATCGGGAGCAGCGGCAGAGCCTCGAGGACCAGATGGGCGCCGAGTCTCCCTTCGCCCGGCCGACCGAGCGCGAGGCGACGGAGATCCGCCCGGCCGAGCGCCAGCCCTTGCCGGTGCGACCGTCAAGCCTGGATCGACCGTCCTACGGCGAGACCGATCTCGACATTCCCAGCTTCCTGCGCCGCAAGAACGGCTGACCCGGCCGGGTCAGCCGGCCCATCCAGGTACAGACGAGCCCGGCGCGACGCCGGGGCTCGTCTGTTGTAGTCAGTGACTCGCCCAACGCTCGCCGGAGGCGCGTTTGGCAGGCTGCCGAACTCCGGCTAGCCAAATGCTGCCTGTGGTTCGCGTTGGCCGGCAAACGAGGCGGCACGACTGCCCGTTTACGCTCCGAGGTGGAACAACGGGCCCTGTTTCCCCGGCTATCGCGCGCACCGTGCGCATATGACGAGCTCCGGCTGTCACGATACGAGCCATGGAGATCGTGGGAAGCGACCAGCCGACAGGGGAGCAGATCCGTGAGCGCCACGACCGCCTGGTCACCCGCCTCCGGGCCAGTGCCGAAACCAGCGGGCACGATCCGCAGCGGCTGCGGATCGTGGCTGTCACCAAGTCCTGGCCGGTCGACGTGGCGCGAGCGGCCCTCGGCGCCGGTCTGACGCTCCTCGGTGAGAGCCGCGTGCAGGAGGCCGAGCCGAAGATCGCCGCGCTGCCAGACGTGGAATGGCACTTCATCGGCCGGATCCAGTCGAACAAGGCACGGCGGGTGGCGTCAGCATTTGCCGTCGTCCACTCTGTCGACTCGATTCAGCTGCTGAGGCGCATCGGCGAGATGGCAGCCGAGAACGGTCAGAGCCCCAGGATCCTGCTCCAGGTCAATGTCAGCGGCGAGGAGGCCAAGGCCGGCCTTTCTCCCGATGGGCTGTTGGCGGTGCCGCTGCCGGCAGAGGGGCTCGTCGGCCTGATGACCATCGCGCCGATGGGTGCCTCCGTCGAGGAGGCGCGGAACATCTTCGCCGGGCTGCGCGATCTGCGCGACCGGCTGGAGCAGGCGGCAGGCATCGGTCTCCCGGAGCTCTCGATGGGCATGAGCGCCGACGCAGAGGCTGCGGCGGCCGAGGGAGCGACGCTGATCCGGATCGGCACCGCGTTGTTTGGGCCGCGAGGCTAGACGCTGTATTCTCGGAGCATGACCACTGTCCTCGTCAACTTCATCCAGCTGCTGGCGTTCGTCCTCTGGTTCCTGCTCATCGCGCGCGTGGTGCTCAGCTGGACGAGCCCCCGGGGCGGCGGGGGACTGGTCGCCTTCGTCTACCAGGCCACGGAGCCGCTCCTGGCACCGATCCGGCGGGTCCTGCCGGCGACCGGTGGGATCGACTGGTCGCCGCTTGTCGCCATGCTGATCCTGGGTGTCGTCGTCCGCGTCGCCGTGCGCCTCTAGCCTCAGCCGGCACGGTGGCCATCCTCGAGGTCATCGCCGTGGTGCCTGCCATGGTCGAGGTCTATACTGCGACCCCCGCGATGGGCGATTGGCTCAGTCGGTTAGAGCGCACGGTTCACATCCGTGAGGTCACTGGTTCGAATCCAGTATCGCCCACCACCTTTACGCCCCCGGTCCATCGGTGAGCCCGGAGATCCGTGCGCGCGGCAATCCCGCGTCGCAGACCGAGATTCGGACGATGTTCGATCGCATCGCGCCGATCTACGACGTCATGAACAGCGTGATGACGGCCGGAATCGACGGCCGGTGGCGTCGCGCGGCCGTGCGGGCGTGTCAGCTCTCCCCGGGCGAGACCGTCGTGGACGTCGCATGCGGAACCGGGGCGCTCACGCGAGCGCTGGCGCCAGCCGTGGCGCCCGGAGGGTCAGTCATCGGCATCGACCGTTCGAGCGGGATGCTGCGCGTTGCGCGACGTCGCCCTCTCGCGGCGGCGGGCGTCACCGTCGAGTACCTCGAGGGAGACGCGCTGGCGCTTCCGCTCGATGATGGATCGGCCGATGCGGCCACGATCGGGTTCGGGCTGCGAAACGTTGCCGACTATTCGAGGAGCGTCGCTGAGCTCGCGCGAGTGACGAGGCCGGGCGGGCTGGTCGTGGTCCTCGAGCTCGCCTCGCCGGAGCATGGAGTTGGTCGCGTGATTGCCTCCACCTGGTTGGAGCGGATCGTGCCGTTCCTGGGCCGTATCGCCGGCGGCGGATCGGCGTACCGATACCTGCCGGACAGTGTCCGAGCCTATCCATCGCCGGGGGCGGTCGCCGCGATCATGCGTGACAGCGGGTTGACGGAGGTCGGGTGGAGATGGCTGGCTCCCGGGCTCGTCACGCTTCACGTCGGTCGCAGGAGCTGACCTGATGCGGATCGTCCTCACCACCGAGTCGTACCTGCCGTACGTGTCCGGCGTGACCGTGTCGGTCGACGCGTTGGCGCGAGGCCTGGGCGCGATGGGGCACGAGGTGCTGGTGGTCGCACCGCGTCCGGCGATCGGCGCGCCAGTCGAGCCGGTGGGGTCTCCGGGACCGTCCCCGCGTCACGCGTGGCTGCCGTCGTACCGG
>JACDBZ010000157.1 GCA_013694645.1 Chloroflexota bacterium | reverse complement strand
CGAGGCAGAGGGTAGCCAGGCCCTTCCCGCCGCCACGCCGACGCAGCTCGTGGAGGAGCGTCGTCAGCACGCGGGCACCGGATGCGCCGATGGGATGACCGAGCGCAATCGCGCCGCCATTCACATTAACCCTGTCCCAGTCGAAGCCGAGCTCGTTGCCATCGGCCAGCACCTGGGCGGCGAAGGCCTCGTTGATCTCGATCAGGTCGAAGTCATTCATCGTCCAGCCGACGCGCTCGACCAGGCGGCGCACCCCGTGGATCGGTGCTTCGAACAGCCATTCGGGAGCGACGTCCGCCTGCGAGTAGCCGATGATGCGCGCCATCGGCTGCGCTCCATCCAGCGCGGCCTCGGAAGCGATGACCAGGGCCGCGGCCCCATCGGTGATGCCGGGGGCATTGCCGGCGGTGACCGATCCACCCTCGGGTTGGAAGGCAGGGTTCAGCCGCGCCAGCGCCTCGAGCGTGGAGTCCGAGCGAGGACCCTCATCTGCGGCGACGATCGTGTCGCCCTTCCTGCCGGGAACCGTGACGGGTACGATCTCCTCGTCAAAGCGGCCGGCCTCCTGGGCGGCGACGGCTCGCTGGTGCGAGCGCAATGCGAACGCATCCTGGGCCTCGCGCGTGACCTCATGCTTGGCCGCCACCCGCTCCGCATGCAGGCCCATGTGCACATCGCAAGTCGAGCACCACAGGCCGTCGTGCACCGTCGAATCGATCACCTTCCCGTCGCCCAGGCGATAGCCGGTCCGCGCCTGGGGCAGCAGATACGGCGCCATGTTCATGCTCTCCATGCCGCCCGCGACGATGGTCTCGGCGTCGCCGGCACGAATCGCCGATGCGCCGATCATCACGGCCTTGAGGCCGGATCCGCACACCTTGTTGATGGTGGTCGCGCTCACGCCCTCCGGCAACCCGCCCTTCAGGGCCGCCTGCCGCGCCGGGGCCTGGCCGGCTCCCGCCTGGAGGACCTGGCCCATGATCACCTCGTCGAACCGTTCGGGCGCAACCCCCGAGCGCTCGACAGCAGCGCGGATGGCAACGGCACCGAGATCCGTCGCCGGGGTGGTGGAGAGCCCACCGCCGAACTTGCCGATCGGCGTCCGGGCCGCCGAGAGGATGTACACGTCACGCATGCCGACCATCGTAGCGCGGTCACTGACCAGCCGCCCCTTCGATACATCGGGGGATTCTGGCCTCTGCGCGGGCTCGTGCGACGCTTCTTCGATCTGTCGGCGGGTGGGGCGCCTTGAGCCGCTGAAACGAGTCCCATGCGCCGCACTCGCTCACAAGGCGTCCGTCCAGCGCCCGCCAAGCCGGTCAAGGCGTGGACCCGGCGACCTATCGAAGGAAACGGCCCCTACTCGGACGAGCGGCCCTTCTCGTCGAACAGGTATGCGATCTTGTCGGCCCAATTGGTCAGGACGACCCGGTTCTTGGTCTTCATCGATGGCGTCAGCTCGCCCGCCTCCTCGGAGAGCAGACGCGGCAACAGCGCGATGCGGCGCGGCCGCTCATACACCGCAAAGCCATCCAGTGTCCGCTTGACCTCGGCGTCGAACAGCCTCTGGACGGTTTTCTCCTCCACGAGCTGCTCAGGAGGCATCTCCGCGAGGCCATTTGCCGTTGCCCATGTGCCCAGCTCTTCGAAGTCAGGCGCGATGAGCGCCCCGGCATACGCCTGGCGGTCGCCGAGCACCACCGCCTGGGCCACGAACCGAGAGGTGGACAGCGCGGCCTCCATCGGCGCGGGTGAGATGTTCTTCCCGTTGCCGAGCACGATGATGTTCTTGAGCCGATCGGTGATCGTGATGCGGCCGATCTCGTCGAGCTCGCCGATGTCGCCGGTGTGGAACCAGCCTGCGGCGTTGATGGCCTTCGCCGTTTCCTCGGGGGCGTTCAGGTACCCCTGCATGACCTGCGGCCCGCGCACCAGGACCTCACCAGTTTCGGGGTCGATCATCACCTCTGATCCGGGAGCGGGCCGACCGACCGTCCCGAACACGAAGTCGTCAGGACGGTTGAGCGACACGAAGGGCGATGTCTCGGTCAGGCCGTAGCCCTCGAGCACGAGCATCCCCATGCCATAGAAGAATTCGCCGATCTCGCGCGCCAGCGGCGCGGAGCCGGAGACGAAGTAACGAACGCGGCCACCGGTGCGCTCGCGGATCTTCTTGAACACGAGGGCATCGGCCACCCCGAGCTGCGCCTTCAGCCAGATCGAGTCGCCCCTGGCCGCCAGGTGGTTCGCATACTTGCGCGCGCCGAGGCCCGACGCCCAGCGAAAGATCTTCTGCTTGGTCGGCGAGCCAGCCTCCACCGCCGAGCTGACGCGCGCGTAGACCCGCTCGTACAGGCGCGGGACCGACCCCATCACGGTCGGTTGGACCTCGACCATGTTGGCCGGCAGCCGTTCCAACAGCGCCTCGGCGTAGACCACGGCCGCGCCTCGACCCAGCGCCACGACCTCGTCCACGATGCGGCCGTAGATATGGCTCAGGGGAAGGAACGAGAGGAAGACATCGGTCTCCGAAAAGTCGACGATCTGGTTCGCAGCCTCGTAGTTGAAGAGCAGGTTGCCGTGGCTGAGCATGGCGCCCTTCGGGTTGCCGGTCGTGCCTGAGGTGTGGATGACGGTGGCGAGGTGGTCGCGATCGATCGCCTGCATCGTGTCGCGCCACGTCCGACGACTGATCGGCTCGAGATCGGCGCGCGCGATCACGTCCTCGAGGGTGAGCGTCCCCTCGGGGAGCTTGCCGCTCGGCTCCAACGTGACCACATGCTCGAGGGTCGGACATTCCGAACGGATGGAGGCGACCTTGTTGGCCTGCTGCGCGTTCTCGACGAAGATCACTTTGGCCGCGACGTTGTTGATGACGAACGCCGCCTGCCCGGGCTCCGACTGCGGATAGATTGGGCAGGTCACGGCGCCCAGGGCCAGCGATGCCAGGTCGGCGACCGTCCATTCCGGCCGGGTCCGAGCGATGATGCATACCGCGTCCCCATCGTCGATGCCGAGATCCTTGAGTCCGAGCGAGAGGTTCGTCACCCAGTCCCACATCTCGCGATACGAGCGGCTGGTCCACCTGGCCTCACCGCTCTCCTCCGCGCGCTGTGCCTTGGTCAGCTTCCAGCGCATCGCCTCACGTTCCGCGTGTCGCTCGGCTGCGCGCGCGATGAGCGCCACGACGTTCGGCATGCGGTCGGAGGGCGCAATGGTCAGCGGCTCGATCTCCGGGGTCCGCATCAGCCGGCCGGTGCTGGGCATGGTCATCGGTCCCTTCCTTCGCTCGTCAACATGGCTCACCCACCTCGGCGCATCGTCTCGAGCACGTGCTGCGCGACGATGAGCCGATGGACCTGGTTCGTTCCCTCGTAGATCTGCGCCCCCTTGGCGTCACGCATGAGCCGCTCGACGGGATTGTCACGCGAGTATCCCGCGCCACCATAGATCTGCACCGCATCCGTGGTCACCCGCATGGCGACGTCGGAGGCGTACCACTTGGCCATGCTCGACGCTGAATTGATCGGCTGCCCCGCGTCGCGCAAACGTGCCGCACGCCAGGTGAGCAGCCGCGCCGCGTCCACCCCGACAGCCATCTCGGCCAGCATGGCCTGCACCATCGCATGGTCCGCGATGGCACGCCCGAACTGCCTCCTCTGGAGCGCATACCGTGTGGCGAGCTCCAGGGCAGAGCGCGCCAGCCCGGTGCAGGCGCCCGCGATGCTGATCCTGCCCGCGCCCAGCGCCGAGAGCGCCACCTTCAGTCCGTCGCCCTCTTCGCCGAGTAGGTTCGCCGCGGGCACACGCGCCTCCTCGAAGACCAGCTCATGCGCGCTCGTGCCGCGAATCCCCATCTTGCGCTCCTTGCTTCCCAGGCGGAAGCCGAGCGTATCGGCCTCGACCACGAAAGCGGTGATGCCGGCCCTGCCCTTCGAGCGATCGACCGTCGCGAAGACGACATAGCGCGCCGCCTCGCCGGCGTTGGTGATCCAGATCTTGGTGCCGGTGAGCAGGTAGTCGTCGCCGTCGCGTCGCGCCGCCAGCGACAGGGACGCCGCATCGGAACCAGCCTCCGGCTCCGTCAGCGCGAAGGCGCCCAGCTCGCGGCCGGCCGTCATGCCGGGGAGGAGGCGCTGCTTCTGCTCATCGGACCCGTGGCCAAAGATGCAGAGCTGGCTGAGGATGTGGACCGAGAGGCTGACGGCCATGCCCATGTCGGCGGCGGCGATCTCCTCGATCGCCAGCACCCACGCGAAGGTGCCCATGCCGGCGCCGCCGAGCTCCTCCGGATACGGGAGCCCTGTCAGGCCGAGCTCGCCGGCGCGCTCGAACAGCGAGCGGTCGTAGCGCTCCTCCTCGTCCCGCTGCGCCGCGCCGGGGGCCACCTCGCGCTGCGCCCAGTCGCGGACGGTGTCGCGCACGCTGCGCTCGTCATCGCTGAGCGCAAACCCATCGCGGGCAGTGGCGTGGTCGACAGCCATCAGCCCGCCTTCTTGCCCTGCTCGTCGTAGCGGTAGAAGCCTCGTCCGCTTTTGCGCCCGAGATGGCCGGCCGTGACCATCTGGCGCAGCAGCGGCGCGGCGCGGAACTTCGGATCCCCGAAGCCGCGGTACAGCACGTCCATGACGTTGAGCATGACGTCATTGCCGATGAAGTCGCTTAGCTCCAGGGGGCCCATCGGGTGGTTCAGCCCCAGCTTCGCGCCGGTGTCGATGTCCTCGGCCGTGCCGGTCGACTCCATCAGCGCGAACACCGCCTCGTTGATGAACGGGCCGAGCATCCGGTTCACCAGGAAACCGGGATAGTCCTTGCTCTCGATCACCGTCTTGCCCAGCTCCTCCGCGAAGGCCCTGGCTGCCGCGTGGGTGGCGTCATCGGTCTCAAGGCCTCGAATGATCTCGATCAGGCCCATGACCGGCACCGGTGAGAAGAAGTGGAGGCCGATGAACCTTGCCGGGCGGTCGGTCGAAGTTGCGAGGCCGGTGATGCTGATGCTGCTGGTGTTGCTGGCGAAGATCGCGGTGCCGTCGGCCGACTTCGTCAGGGCCTCCCAGGTCTGCCGCTTGACCGATTCATCCTCGAACACCGCCTCGATGACGATGTCGTGGCCCGCGGCACGGTCGGTTCCCTCCGAGGTCGAGATGCGGTCGATGATGGCGCTCGCCACCGCCTGGTCCAGCGTTCCCCTGTCGACCTGGCGCTTGAGATTGCCCGCGATGCGCGCTGCGCCCTTCTCGGCCAGCTCCTCGGTTCGATCTGAGAGCGTGACCTGCTTGCCCGCGACGGCGCTGACCTGCGCGATCCCGTGGCCCATCAAGCCTGCGCCGATCACGAACACTCGTTCAATGCTCATAGGTTCAGAAGCGTAGCAGCCGACGGCCTCGTCGATAGCGGGCGTCGTCGATGGCGGCCGTCCCCGTGTGCCGAGCACCGGGTGCACGAACCAGGGAAGAGCAGCGATGGACGGGCCGACTTGCCACCATCCCATGCGGCGCGTGCATCGAGCCCTATGAGATCGGCGCCAACTTCTCCACTTGATGCACCCGCCGCACGTCGCGACGCCGAGAGCGCCTCGTCACGACAGCAGCGCAAGGAGCGCCAGGCATTCGCGTCTCATCGGTCGAGGAGACGCTCGGCGGCGGTGAGGGGATCCAGCGCACGCTCGGCGACGGCCTCGACGGTTGTCTGCCAGGCCGACGACTCGGCCGCTCGACGGGCCGCCAGGTCTGCCAACGCACGGCGTATCTGGCTGACGGCTCGTTCCCGCGCCTCGATCGGCGTCCGTGACTGGGCTCGGTGTGCCTCGATGGCGTCAGCCAGTGCCACCACACCTCCTGCGCTGATGGCAGTCGTGAGCATCACCGGCGGCGGCTTGCGCTCGACCCGACCACCGGCGCTTGAGAGCATGGCGCGCAGCTGGCGGGCGGCCCGATCGGCGCCCGGTAAGTCGCCCTTATTGACGACGATGATGTCGGCGACCTCGAGCAGCCCTGCCTTGATGGCCTGGACCTCGTCCCCCATCTCGGGCACCTCGACCACGACCGTTGTCTCCGCCAGGCGCGCGACCTCCACCTCGGATTGGCCGGCGCCCACGGTCTCGATCAGGACCGGGTCGTACCCCGCAGCGTCGAACGCGGCTGCCGCGATCCAGGTCGTCGCGGCGACCCCGCCCAGCTCTCCGCGTGACGCCATTGAGCGCATGAACACGTCCCGGTCCGCAGCGTGCTCCATCATCCGGATCCGATCCCCCAGGATCGCGCCGCGCGTGTACGGCGACGACGGGTCCACGGCGAGGATCCCCACTCGGCGGCCGCGGCGCCGCCATTCGGTGATGAGCGCGTTCACCAGTGTCGACTTGCCGCTCCCGGGTGGCCCGGTGATGCCCACCACGTGCGCGCCATGCCCCGTCGCGAAGAGCTGCGGCAGCATGGGGCGCACCGATGGATCACCGTTCTCGATCCTGGTCAACAGGCGCGCCAACGGGCGTCGTTGGCCAGAGGCGAGCTCTCCGATCACGTCCGCGCTCGCAGCTCGGATCACGGAGCGGTGCCAGCAAGATTGGCCCTGTGACCGATCAAGGCGGTGTCGTCCGTCGTTTGGCCAACCAGCCTGGCAGCCCGACCGACGCTCAGGTGATTCTGGTGGATCGTCGGACGTAGGGCCAACGGGATGAGCGTCATGACGCCCTACCGACGGCGCGATCTGCGGCGATTGCGGGCACGCCTTCAGGCCTCGCGGTGAACGTGCTCGCGGAAGTAGCGGGCGATCTGGCCGATCGAGGTGCCGGGACCAAAGATCTCGGCCACGCCAGCCTCCTTGAGCTTGATGACGTCGGCGTCGGGGATGATCCCGCCCGCGGCGACAAGCACGTCTGACATCCCGCGGTCACGCAGGAGCTGCACGGTCCGGGGAAGCAGGGCCATGTGCGCGCCCGACAGGATCGAGAGGCCGACGACGTCGACATCCTCCTGCTCGGCGGCAT
>JACDBZ010000151.1 GCA_013694645.1 Chloroflexota bacterium | reverse complement strand
ACCGCAGCCCGATCTTCATGGCGGCGGCCTTCGACGCCGATGCGGCCGCGGCTCGCGGGCAGGCGCTCGGCGACGGGACCCCGGTCCACCTCACCATCCCGACCGACAACCCGTGGGTGCCATTGCGAATCCTGGGCCTCGGCAAGGCGCCCGGCGAGCTCGTCGAGGCCGATGTCTACCTGTTGACCGACAGCGAGCCCGCCCTGCTGCCCAATGCCGGTGCCTTTGCTGAGGGCGAGGGGCTCATCCTCGACCACAGCGCGTCAGCGACCAAATCGCTTCTCAGCGACCTGCGATCCGACGTCGGCATGGAGTGGGTCCCCGACGCGGCGTGGCTGACCAAGATCGTGGTGTCGTCGAATGCCGGCGAGCTCGACTTCGATCTCGCGATCGACGCATCCGGCGCTGGAAGGCCATCAGCAATCGATGCCGGCTATGCGCCGTTCGGGAACAACTCCGTGCCACGGGCACCCATCGCGCTCTACCTCCTGCTGGCCGCGGTGGCGGTCACTGCGGTGCCGATGCTGCTCGCCCGTTCGGGCAGAGGTGCCTCGCGCACCCCACCGCTCGCCGGCGCATGAGGCGAACCGGTCGGATCGGCTCGACGGCCGCGGCACTGCTCCTGGCGGTGACGGCGGCCGTCGGCTGTGCCCCATCCGCGCAGACGATCACGATCACGATTCATTACTCGGCCTTCGAGCCATCGCAGCTGACGGTCCCGCGCGGAGTCCCGATCATGTTCGTGCTTGTCAACCAGGATCCGATCGACCACGAGTGGCTCCTCGGGGATGAGACATTCCACGACGCGCACCGCACCGGCACGCACGAGCGTCACGATGGCCTGCCGACCGAAGTCAGTCTGCCGGCGCTCGAGACGGTCGATACGACGATCACCTTTGACGAACCCGGGACGCTGGCCTACGTGTGCCATCTGCCCCAGCACGAGTCATACGGCATGGTCGGCGAACTGTCCGTCGAGGGTTGACCGGCGTCCGTAGACTGCCGGCCATGCTGCGCCCCAACCCGCCGAAGATGGTCACCGTCGTCATCGCGGTCGCCATGATCTCGGTGGGGCTCTCGGCGACGGTCTTTCCCATCGACTTCGTCAACCAGGCTCTCGACGTTGTCCAGTCGACATTCGGCACGAACATCGAGGTGACGACCCAGGTCGCGTGGCTCTTCCTGCTGGCCGGTGACGCGCTGCTGATCATCGGCTCACTGTTGCCGGGAATCTGACCCGATGGGTGGTCGCATGAACTTCGCGCCGCGCATGCCGACGATCATCGTCGCACTGGTCTTCGTGCTCATCGGCCTGCTGGGGACGTTCGGTGGCGTCGTCCCGAGTCTGGCCGGCATGTCGTCGGAGGCGATCGGCGCCTGGTCGTTCGTGGTCGCCGCGATCGTCCTGTTCGCGGGGATGATCTTCCAGGGGATCTAGGCGACGGCCTCGGGTGCGCCGAGCAGCATCGGCAGGATGCTGCCGAAGAAATAACCGGCGATACCGGCGACGGCGCCCAGCACCATGATCTCGAATCCGGACGCCCACCAGGACCGATGCGTCCACCTGCTCTTCAGCGCGCCGATGCTGAACAGGACGGCCAGCGTCGCCGCCACCGAGACGATGACCGCGATCTCGCCATTGATGAAGACGTGCGGCAGGATCGGTGGAATGGTGCCGAGGCCGAATGCAGCACCCATGACGAGCGCTCCCTGGAGGGGCGAGCCGCCGCCCTCCTCGACCGCGAGACCAAGCTCCTTCTCGATCATGGTCTTGAGCAGGACATCCGGGTGCTCGGCCATGACGCGAGCAATCGCGAGCGCCTTGTCATGCGGCAGTCCGTCCTCCTCGAACATGAACGCGACCTCCGCCTCCGCCTCACCGGGTCGTTCGTGGACCTCCTGGCGTTCGTCGTGGATCTGCGCGTCGAAGATCTCGCGCTGGCTCTTGCTGCCGATGTACTCGCCGGCCGCCATGCTGAAGATGCCGGCCAGCCCGGAGGCGATGCCGGCCACCAGGACGGGGTAGCGATCCGACGTCGCGCCCGCGACGGTGCTGACCACCGCCAGCGTGCTGACCAGCCCATCCTGCGCGCCAAAGATGGCCTCGCGAATCTCGCCGAGCAGCCCGGCCCGCTTGCGCTCATCGGTGAGGTGCGTATGCAGGAACTCGTGATCGAACTCGTGAGCGGCCATCTCCGAGCGCGCGTCCTCGTCGGCCATGAGCTCGGCGGTGCGTTCGTCCATGAACGAAGCCTAGCCGAGCGGCGTATTCATGGTGCGGAACGATTGCCTGCCGGCTGGCGTCCGGCAGTGCAACCAAAGGAGGGATGTCGTCATGCACCAACTCACGCCGATGCGCCGATGCATCATGCTTCTGCTGTCCACGCTCGTCATCGCCGGCTGCAGCAGCAGCGCGGGCTCCGGAGCCTCTGCGGATCCTTTCGAGCCCGCCGCCAGCGCAGCGATGGAAGACCGCGCGGCTGACGCAGGCTCGGGACCGGGCGAGGACACGAGCGGGGCCGGGCCGGCCAGTGGCGAGGGCAACGCCGCGCCGATCGAGCAACGGATCATCAAGACCGGCGAGGTCAGCGTCGAGGTGGCGAACGTATCGGCCGCGGTCGGCAGCGTGCGCGCCTTCGTGCTGGAGCTCGGGGGCTACGTCGGCGGTTCGCAGGCAGGATCAGGCGACGAGGGCGCGACATTGACGTTGCGGATCCCGGCTTCGCGCTTCGACGAGGCGCTGGAGCGCCTGCGCGCCCTGGACGGCGAGGTGGTGGTGGAGGCGACCCGAGAGTCGGACGTCACGCGCCAGCTTATCGATCTCGGCGCGAGGATTGCGAATCTCGAGGCATCGGAAGTTTCGTATCGGGTTCTTCTCGAACGGGCCGAGCGTATCGACGACGTGCTGGCGGTCCAGTCGCGCCTGGACGCCGTGCGAGGTGAGATCGAACAGCTGGAGGCTCAGCTCCAGGAGATCGAGGGTGACGCGGATCTGTCGACGCTGACCGTGTCGCTCATCCCGATCGCGGAGCCGATCGCCGCGGTGACCGAGACATGGGACCCCGGGGTGCAGCTGGACGGCGCCCTCGCGTCGCTGGTCGGCATCGGCCATGGGCTGCTGAATGCGCTGATCTGGTTCGGGATCGTATGGCTGCCGGTGCTGCTCGTGCTGGCGCTGCTCGTGCTGCTGGCGCTGCGCGGCTTCCTCGAAGTACGCCGCCGATTACCGATCCCTGCCGCCCGCGACGTTCCGCCAGCCTGACCGCGGCTTCGTCTTCACCGAACGTGGGGAGCGAGCAATTCGATGAGCACGGCCTCCTGGACGTAGCGGCGGTTCTCCGCCTGCTCGAGGGCAAGCGAGCGCGGCCCGTCCAGGATGGCCGCGCTGATCTCCTCCCCGCGATGGGCAGGCATGCAATGGAGCGCAGCGACGTGTGGCGCAGCGTGTCCGAGGAGCGTCGCGTTCACCTCGAACCCCTCGAAGCGGGCACGCCGCTCATCGGCTTCAGCCTCGCGGCCCATGCTGGTCCAGACATCGGTGTAGACCGCATCGGCGCCGGTGACCGCCTCGACCGGATCTGTGCCGATGGTGATGCGCCCCCGGCGTCGCGCGGCGAGTGCCCGCGCCTGGTTGACGAATGACGTATCCGGCGCGTATCCGGTCGGCGTCGCGATGCGGATATCCAGGCCGGCCAGCGCACCAGCCAGCATCAGCGAGTTCGCGACGTTGTTGCCATCGCCGATGTACGCCAGGCGAAGCCCGGCCAGCCGGCCGAAGTGCCGGCGCAGCGTCAGGAGGTCGGCCAGTGCCTGGCACGGATGCTCGGCATCGGTGAGGGCGTTGACCACCGGCACCGACGCGGCGGCGGCCATCTCGAGAAGGGTGTCGTGGGCGAACGTGCGCAGCACGATGGCGTCGACGAGCCGCGACAGGTTGCGCCCCACGTCGGCCGCGCTCTCTCGACGCCCGAGGCCGACCTCGTCCGGCCCGAGCGCGATGGCATGACCGCCCAGGCTCGTCACGGCCACCTCGAAGCTCACGCGCGTGCGGAGGCTCGGCTTCTCGAACAGCAGAGCGACCTGCATCCCTTCGAGCGGCCGGGGCCGGTCGCTCCGCTGCGTGCTCCGGAGCAGGTCCGCCCTGTCGAGCAGCCGCCCCAGATGCAGGTCTTCAACGTCCCCCGCGCCGAGCAGGTGTCGCAGCCGCGTGACTCGCCCGCGCACCGGCGTCGCAACGTTGACGGTCATGTGGCGCTCCCGGCGTCGGCGAGCGCGGCCTCGAGGCGCTCGACGGCGAGATCCACTTCGTCGGCGCCGATCGTCAGCGGCGGCACGAGACGGATGGTGCTGTCGCCGGTGGCGTTGATGAGCAGACCGTGATGATCGCGCGCGACAGCCACTGCCGCGCGGGCGATCGGCTTCGCGGTCTCCAGCCCGAGCATCAGGCCGCGGCCGCGGACCTCCGCGAGCACGCCGTCGGCGAGGAGCTTCGCGAGCGCCTCGACAAGCTGAGCGCCCCGAGCGCGTGCGTTGGCCATGAGATCATCGGTGTCGATGACGTGCAGCGTGGCCAGGCCCGCCGCGCATGAGACGGGATTGCCGCCGAGCGTCGTTCCGTGATCTCCGATCTTGAAGGCGGCGGCCCGCTCGCGGACCAGCAGCGCACCGATCGGGATTCCGCCGGCAAGACCCTTGGCCAGCGTGACGGCGTCGGGAACGATTGGCGTCTGCTCGAACGCGAAGAACGTGCCGGTGCGCCCCACCCCGGTCTGGATCTCGTCGAGGATCAGGAGCGCGCCGACCCGGTCGCAGGCCGCGCGCGCCGCGATGAGAAACTCGTCGGTCAGCGGATGGACGCCTCCCTCGCCCATGATCGGCTCGAGGAGGACGGCGCAGGTGGCATCCGTCACGGTGGCGTCGAGCTGGTCGACGTCATTCGGCGTCACGTGCCGGAAGCCCGGTGGCAGCGGCGCAAATGGCGCCTGGTATGTCGGCTGGCCGGTCGCCGCAAGGGAGCCGAAGGTTCGGCCGTGGAAGGAGCCGACGAGGCTGACGACCTCGTGTGCGCCGCGCTCACCGCCGTGGCGACGCGCGAGCTTGAGGGCCGCCTCATTCGCCTCGGTGCCCGAGTTCGTGAAGAAGGCGCGGTCGAACGGCGAGCGTGACACGAGCTCCTCCGCCAGCTCGAGCTGGGGAAGCGTGTAGTACAGGTTCGAGACCTGGACCAGCGTCGCCGCCTGGCGAGCCACCGCCTCGGCGACCGCGGGATGGGAGTGTCCGAGCACGTTCACCGCGATCCCGGCCACGAGGTCGAGGTACTCGCGACCGGCATCATCGGTCACCCAGCAGCCATGGCCGCTGATGAGGGTGATCGGCTGGCGGGCGTACGTCTGGAGGTGGACCCGCTCCTCGCGGCCCGGTGCGTCGGATGACGTCTGCACCGTGCTCACAGGTCGAGCGCCATGGCATGGCCGGCGCCGCTACGTCGCGACCAGGGAACGCGATCGGCGTGAAGGATCTCGGGCACCTCGTCGATGGACAGCTCAATGAAGCCGTGTCGCGCGAAGTACCCCGGGTTGCGGGTGATCGCGAAGAGGCGCGTGATAGCGCGCCTGCGGGCTTCCCGGACCACGGCATGCACCAACGACTCACCCAGGCCGCGTCCGTGCGCGGCAGCCACGACGCTCAACGAGCGCAGCTCGCCGAGGCCGGCGCCGAAATCGCGCAGCGCGGCGCAGCCGACGACCTCGCCGTTGAGGTCGCCCACCCACCAGCTGGCGATCTCGTCGAGAACCTCATCGCGCGTGCGCGCCAGGAGCACGTGCCGGGCGACGTAGGTGCCGATCACCTCCAGGATGCGATCGACGTCGCGCCTCCGCGCGTGCCGCACGTAGGACGAGTCCGCGGTCAGCGCGGCGATCGTGCCGGCCATGCGCAGGCCCCCGGGTCCCGTCCGGTCGGTCATCGGATGGCTCCGGCCAGCGCGTCTGCATCCAGGCGGTCGGCACCCAGCTCATCGAGGAGCGAGCGGGGTTGGGCGCCGTCGTTGCGACGTGCCGCGGCCTGCGTGCGCACGGGCAGGCCCCAAATGGCGATGAAGCCGACGGCCGACGCGTGGTCGAATCGGTCGCCGGCGTCGTAGGTCGCCAGGCCGATGTCGTAAAGCGAGTGCGGGGAGCGACGGCCGACCACGACGCCGCTGCCAGGGGAGAACCGCATCCGTACCTCGCCGCTCACGTACCGCTGGGTATGGGTCACGAATGCGCGCAGCGCAACGCCCAGCTCGCTGAACCAGAGGCCGTCGTAGGCGAGGGTCGCGAGCCGATCGCCAACGGATCGCTTGTAGGCGAGGAGCTCGCGCGACAGGGTCAGCTGCTCGAGTGCCGCGTGCGCGGCGTGCAGGACGACCGCCGCGGGCGCTTCGTAGATCTCGCGGCTCTTGATGCCGATGAGCCGATCCTCGACGTGATCGATGCGCCCGATCCCGTAGGCACCAGCCTCGTGGTTCATTCGCTCCACGAGGCCCACGCCCTCCAGCGGTTCAGCGTCGATCGAAACCGGAGCGCCCTCGTCGAAGCCGATGACGATCTCGTGGGGAGTCCGTGGGGCGTCGACCGGGTCGACCGTCCAGTCGAAGGCATCGGCCGGCGGCGCGGCCCAGGGGTCCTCGAGCACGCCAGCTTCGATCGAGCGTCCCCACAGGTTCACGTCGATGCTGAATGGCGAGCTCGGCCCGGTCGGGACATCGATCCCGCGCTCCCGGGCGTAGGCGAGCTCCTCATCGCGGGTCATGCCCATTCCGACTCGCATCGGCGCGATCACCCGCAGGGATGGGTCGAGTGCCGCGACCGCCACGTCGAAGCGAACCTGATCGTTGCCCTTGCCCGTGCAGCCGTGCGCGACGAGACCGGCGCCGGTCTCGTGCGCGGCCTCGACCAGGAGTCGCGCGATGAGCGGCCGCGCCAGCGCCGTCGCCAGTGGATATTGGCCCTGGTACAGCGATCCCGCCTGGAGGGCCGGCCAGATGTAGTCGCTGACGAAGGCTGCTCGCGCGTCGACCACGATCGCGCGTCGGGCCCCACCGGTGATCGCTCGCCGTTGAACTCCGGCGGCGTCGACGCGGCCGCCCACGTCCACGGTGAGGGTCACCACCTCGTAGCCCTGCGTCTCACGCAGCCACGGGACGGCGACCGAGGTGTCCAGGCCGCCGGAATAGGCGAGCACGACGGTTTCGCTCATCCCTCACCTCCCGGATCGGTCGCTGTCGTGGCGCTCACCTGGCCGATGAACGCCTCGAGCCGAGCGCGGAAGCGGCGCATGGCGCTGGCGTCGGTGCAGGCGACGAAGATCGTGTCGTCGCCGGCAATCGTCCCCACCACATGCTCCCATTGGGACAGGTCGATCGCGGAGGCGATCGCATTGGCCCCACCGGGGGAGGTGCGCAGCACGACGAGCGGCGCCGTTTCGGCGATTGTCAGCGGCAGATCGGCGAGGAGGCGACGCAGCCGGCCCTCGGCGGCGCCCGCGCCGTCGGTCATGTCGTCGGGCAGCAGGTAGGTGAGCCGCCCGCCACGGAAGCCGCGCACGACGCCGAGGCCGGCGAGGTCACGCGAGATCGTCGCCTGGGTGACCTCCGCACCCCGTTCTCGGAATGCGGCCACCAGCTCCGCCTGGGTGTGGATCCCGCCGGCGGCGATCAGTCGCCGCACCTGGTCCCGTCGCTCGATGGTGCCCATTCGCGTCTCCTTCACACCGTGTCAGCCGATCCTCGCCGCGGAGGCGACGCTCACGGTCGTTCCTGTCGGTAGTCCGTCCAGGGCCGCACGCACGGCCTCCGGATCTCTTCCATCCACGATTGCCACGTCACAGCCGGCCCGCGCGGCGGTGATGGCGGCCAGCAGCTTCGGGCGCATGCCGCCCGAGGCTGTTTCGTCGGCGAGCATGCGTTCTGCTTCATCCGTGGTCAGCGTGGTCACCGGCGCCCGATTGCGAAGGACGCCGGGCACGTCGGTGAGCAGCAGCAGCCGACCGCCACGTTCGACGGCGATGGCTCCGGCCACCTCGTCCGCGTTCACGTTGAGCAGCTCGATGCCGGTTCCGCGCGCGATCGGCGCCACGACCGGGATCCGTCCCTCAGCGGTGAGCGCGGCGAGGAGCAGGCCGTTGACGCGGTTGATGCGGCCGACCTCGCCGAGGCGCGGATCGAAGCGCTCCGCGCCGAGGAGGTCACCGTCGACGCCGCACAGGCCGATGGCCGGAACGCCGCCCGCCACGAATCCCGCAACCAGCCGTGCGTTGACGATGCCGCGCAGGACAGCCACGGCGATCTCGAGGGTCTGTGGGTCGGTGACGCGCAGGCCGTCGACAGCGCTCGGCTCCACGCCGAGCCGCCGGGACCAGTCGCCGACCGCGTCACCTCCGCCGTGGACGATGACCCAGCCCGCCTCGGCCCGCTCGACAAGGACGCTGAGCGAGGCCGCGTGCGCGCCGGCGGTGCCGCCCAGCTTGATCGTCAGTGCCCCGCTTCTCATGTCGTGTACTCGCTGTTGATGGCCACGTACTCCGCCGACAGGTCGCAGCCCCACGCGGTTCCGCTGCCGCTGCCACTGAGCAGGTCGAGGACGAGCGGCACCGTCGCGCGGCGCAGGATTCTCCTCGCGCGTCCTTCGTCGAACACGAGCGGGCCGGCGTCGTATACCGCCACGTCGCCGATGCAGATCCGCATTCGTTCCGGATCCAGGAGGACCCCGCTGCGACCTGCCGCCGCCGCGATGCGTCCCCAGTTCGGATCCGCGCCGTGGACGGCGGTCTTGACCAGCGACGAGGACGCCACGGTTCGCGCCACCGCTCGGGCAGCGCCGTCGTCGGCTGCCCCGCGCACGGTGACCTCGATGAGGTGGCGGGCACCCTCGCCGTCCGCAGCGATCGCGACCGCCAACGACCGGCAGACCGCCTCGAGCGCATCGGCGAAGGTGTGCAGATCGTCGCCGCGAATCGATGCACCGCCTGCCGCGCCGTTGGCCAGCACGAAGACCGCATCGTTCGTCGAGGTGTCGCCGTCGACCGAGACCTGGTTGAAGCTGCGTTCGACCACTGGCCGCAGCAGCGACCCGAGCGTGCCGGGGTCGATCGGCGCATCGGTCGTGACAAAGGCGAGCATCGTCGCCATCTGCGGATGGATCATCCCGGCGCCCTTGGCCATCCCGCCGAGCCGGACCATCCGGCCATCGGCGAGCAGGCTGGAAACCGCGTGCTCCTTCGGACGGGTATCGGTGGTCATGATCGCGCTCGCCGCCCGCGCGGAGGCCGCTCGGGAGCGATGCAGGCGCAGGGTGGGAATCGTGGCCACCATGGCCGGCACCGGCAAGCGTGAGCCGATGAGACCGGTGGAGGCGGGGAGGATCTCATGCGCCCGGCAGCCGAGATGGCTGGCTGCGGCGGCCACGACCGCACGCGCGTCCTCGAGCCCGGCTGCGCCGGTGCCGGCGTTCGCGCAGCCGGCGTTGACGACGATGCCGCGTACCGTGCCGCCGCTCGCGGAGAGCGCCTCCTGGGCTAGCAGCACCGGCGCCGCACGCATCAGGTTGGTGGTGAAGGTTGCCGCCGCGCTCGCCGGACGGTCAGATGCCACCAGCACGAGGTCCGGGCCGCCCGACTGGCGGATACCCGACTCGCCGATACCGACGGAAAATCCCCGCGCGGCCGTGATGCCGCCGCGAATGGGGGTGACGCTCACGGGTGGATCCCGAGCCCAGCGAGGCCGGCCGCCTCGTCAAGGCCGAGCGCCACGTTCATGTTCTGGATCGCCTGACCCGCGGCGCCCTTGCCGAGATTGTCGATCACCGAGATGACGACCGCGCGTGCCTCGCCAATCCTCCGCGCGTGAACGTATGCGTGGTTCGACCCGGTCGCCTGCTTCGTCGTCGGAGGCTCATCGGTCACGTGGACGAACGGCTCTGCGTCATACGCGCGGCGCAGGACCGCGGCGAGCGCGTCGTCGTCGACATCATCCGCCAGCGATAGGTAGCAGGTCGCCAGGATGCCGCGCGACTGCGGCACGAGGTGAGGCACGAAGGTCACATGCATCCGCGCCCCCGCGTCGGCCAGGCCCTGCTCGATCTCCGGCTGATGCCGGTGGCCGCCGAGGCCGTAGGCGCGCGTCGACTCGGTCAGCTCGGTGAAGAGGTACGCCGGGCCGGCGCCGCGCCCGGCACCGCTGATGCCTGACTTGGCATCGACGATCACGTCGCCGTCGAGCAGGCCGGCTCGCGCGAAGGGGATCAGCGCCAGCAGCGAGGCGGTCGGGTAGCAGCCGGGATTCGCGATCAGCTTCGTGCCGCGCAGCGCATCGCGCGCCCACTCGGTCAGCCCGTAGACGGCATCGGCCAGCAGGTCCGGAGCGGGATGCGCGGCGCCGTACCAGGTGGCGTACGCATCGGCATCACGAAGCCGGAAGTCTGCGCCGATGTCGACGACCGTGATACCGCGATCGAGCAGCCGTGACGCCTGGGCGGCCGATGCGCCGTGGGGCAGTGCCAGGAACGTTACTTCCACATCTTCGGGCTCGCCGTCTGTGAAGGAGAGGCCGAGCGGCGCGAGGTGGGGTAGCTCGTTCGCCAGCGGCAGCCCCTCCCGCTCGCGCGCGTGGACCGACGCAATCTCGACCGATGGATGCCCGGCGAGGAGCCGAACGAGCTCGCCGCCCGCATAGCCGGCGGCCCCGACCACCGCGACCCGCACCGAGCGGCTCATGCCCGCACCATGCGATCGACGCGTTCCCGGGCCGCTTCCAGCGCGGCCCGCACCCGATGCGGCGCCGTTCCGCCGTGGACATCGGCCGCTGCGATCGCCTCCTCGACGGTCGGCATCGGTGCAGAAGCCAGCTCCGGGAGCGCTGCATCCAGGATGTCGGCGGACAGCTCACTCAGATCCAGGCCGGATGCCTCGGCCGTCGCGACCAGGCTTCCCACCCGTCGATGCGCCTCGCGGAATGCGACACCGCGCGCGACGAGCCGGTCGGCAAGGATGAGAGCCCGCGCGTGCCCACGCTCCGCCGCGGCGCGCATGCGACCCTGGTCGAAGGCGACGCTGTCCATGACGCCGGTCATGACCTCCAGGCACAGCCGCGTGGACTCGACCGCGTCGAACATCTGGGGGCGCGTCTCCTGGAGATCGCGGTGGTAGGCCAGTGGCAGCCCCCGCATGAGCGAATGAAGGGTCGTGAGGTTGCCCGCCACGCGCGCGGCCCGTGCCCGCACGAGCTCCGTGCTGTCAGGGTTGCGCTTGTTCGGCAGCATCGAGCTGCCGCTCGAGAACGCGTCGTCGAGTCGCGCGAACCCGACGTAGGGCGTGGACCACAGCACCAGCTCGCCGGCGAGCCGGGAGAGGTGACCGACCAGGATCGCGAGCGCCGAGACGGTCTCGAGCACGTAGTCGCGGTCCGAGACGGCATCGACCGAGTTGTCGGTCACGCCGCCGAATCCAAGTGCTGTCGCGACCCGGTGACGGTCGAGCGGCAGGCCGGATCCGGCGACTGCGCCTGAGCCTGCCGGTGAGCGGTCGGCGCGACGCGACGCATCCCGAAGGCGCCCGGTATCGCGGTCGAGCATCTCGACATAGGCGAGCAGATGGTGGGCGAGCAGGATCGGCTGCGCGGGCTGCGTGTGGGTGTGGGCCGGGAGGATGGTGGTCGTCTCCGCCTCGGCACGGGTGAGGAGGACCGACCGAAGATCGGCGACATCCTCGATGAGGCCGGCCGTGATCCTGGCCAGCCAGCGGCGTTCATCGGTCACGATCTCGTCATTGCGGCTGCGACCCGCCTGGAGCATGCCGCCAAGCTCGGGCCCGACCGCGTCGATGACGGCTGCCTCCACGTTCATGTGGATGTCCTCATGCTCCGGCCGCCACGCGAAGGAGCCATCGGCCAGCTGCCCTGAAATCGAGACCAGGGCTACGTCGAGCCGATCCGCATCATCCGCAGCCAGCAGGCCAAGCCGGCAGAGTTCGGCCACGTGGGCGCGGCTGGCCTCCACGTCATGCTCGGCCAGGGGAAGGTCGATCTCCAGCGACGCTGACAGCGCGAGTGCCGCGTCGGCGGCGGGGGACTGAAAGCGGCCGTCCCACAGGGCGGCCTGGCGCGAAGACCTCACTTGAGTATTCATACACGCTGTTGCATGATCATGCAACCGAGAGGATCGACGCGGCGCCGCGACGGCCTCATTCGTCGGCAGAATCCTCTAGACTCAGCGCTGGTCCTTTAAGACCGGCACCGTGATGCCGGGAAGGAACAACAGGTGCAGGCCATCCCGAATCTTGAGCAGCTTTCCGAGGCGCCAGCCGCAGATCCGCGGTCGGGGCCTCGTTCGGCGCCCGGCATCGTTGCGCTCGAGGGCGGCCTGGTCCAGCACGGCATGCTGCGCGCGCACATGGGTCCGGCCGAGGGCGACCTCATCTTCACGACGGCCGCCACCGGTTGGGGCGAGATCCTGACCGATCCGTCCTACGCCGGCCAGATCGTGGTCCTGACACACCCGATGGCGGGTAGCTATCGGATCGCCGCCTCGGAGCTCGAGTCGAGCCGCGTCCACGCACGCGCGCTCATCTGCACGCGCCTGGTCACGCCGCCCGATGGACCGGGCATCTCGCTGACGGAGCTTCTCGGCGAGGCGCGCATCCCGGTGCTGACCGGGATCGACACCCGCGCGCTGACCCTCGAGCTCCGTCGCGGCATGGCCCGCAGGGCCGTGATCCGAACCGCCACCGTCACCGATGCCGAGGCGGTCGGCGAGGCGGGCGCCATCCTCCCATGGGCGTCGATCGATCACGTTGCCGGCGTGACGACTCGGGAGCGGTACACGGTCGCTCCGCGGGGCATGCGCACTGCGCGAGCGACCCTGGTCGATTTCGGCGTAAAGCACTCGCTCCTCGCGGCGCTCGCCGCGCGCGGGCTGGAGATCACGGTCCTGCCGCATGACACCGCCGCCGACGGCGTCCTCGCCACGTCTCCTGACCTGATCGTTCTCTCACCGGGCCCGGGTGACCCATCGGCGATGGCTCTCCAGATTGCCACCACGCGGGCGCTGGCGAGCGTCGCGGTCGAGGGCGGCCCGCCGATCCTGGGTGTCTGTCTCGGACACCAGCTCCTGGCCCTCGCCGCCGGCGCCGGGACGCAGCGCATGGCGGTGGGCCACCACGGCGGGAATCACGCCGTCCTCGAGGCCGCGACCGGTCGGGTGGACATCGGGGCGCACAACCACGAGGTCGCGGTCGTCGACGGTCCGGCGCTCGCGGCAGCCGGCTACGCGGTCAGCCACCGCGACCTGAACGACGGCACGGTGGAGGGGCTCTCCCACGCCGGCGGGCGGATCGCATCGGTGCAGTTTCATCCGGAGGGCGCCCCCGGGCCGATCGATGCGGCACGCATCTTCGACCTGGTAGTGGAGCGCGCGCTGGCGTGACCATGCCGCGTCGCGTGCTCGTCATCGGCTCCGGACCGATTCTCATCGGTCAGGCTGCCGAGTTTGACTATGCCGGCGTGCAGGCCTGCCTGGCGCTGCGCGGCGAGGGCGTCGAGACCATCCTGGTCAATTCCAATCCGGCCACGGTGATGACCGATCCGGACGTTGGCGGGACCGTCCTGATCGGTCCACTGACGCTGTCGTACCTGACGCGGGTGATCGAGGAGCATCGGCCCGATGCGCTGCTGCCGACCCTTGGTGGGCAGACCGGACTCAACCTGGCCGTTGCCCTCGACGATGCCGGTGTCCTGGACCGGTACGACGTGCGCGTGCTCGGGACCCCGCTGGCGGCCGTCCGCGCCGCCGAGGATCGTGGCGGATTTCGCGACCTGGTGATCGGTATCGGCGAGCCGGTACCCGAGAGCGCCGTGGTGGAGAGCGTCGAGGACGGAATGCGCTTCGTCGAGCATCTGCACGCGCCGATCGTGGTCCGTCCCGCATTCACGCTCGGCGGTGGCGGCGGTGGCTTCGCGCACAGTCCGGCCGAGGCGCGCGAGCGAATCGCCGCGGGCCTGAAGGCCAGCCCCATCGGCCAGGTGCTCGTCGAACGCTCACTGCTCGGCTGGTACGAGATCGAGTTCGAGGTGCTGCGCGACGCCAACGACACCACCATTGCGATCTGCGGGATGGAGAACCTCGATCCGATGGGGGTGCATACCGGTGACAGCATCGTGGTGGCACCGATCCAGACTCTGCCCGACCCTCTCGTCCAGCGTCTGCGCCGATGCGCCCTGAAGATCGTCCGCGCCCTCCAGCTGGAGGGAGGCTGCAACGTGCAGCTGGCCGTCGCGCCCGATGGCGCCGACTACCGGGTCATCGAGGTCAACCCGCGCGTTTCGCGCTCCAGCGCCCTGGCGTCAAAGGCCACCGGCTATCCGATCGCCCGGATGGCGGCGCTCATCGCGCTGGGTCGACGTCTGCACGAGATGCCGAATCCCGCCACCGGGGGCAACAGCGCCGCGTTCGAGCCGGCGCTCGACTACGTCGTGGTCAAGCTGCCGCGCTGGCCATTCGACAAGTTCCCGACCGCAGACCGCAGCCTGGGTATCCAGATGAAGGCGACCGGCGAGGCGATGGCGATCGATCGCGAGTTCGGGCCCGCGCTCCTCAAGGCGATTCGCTCCCTGGAACCGCGCGGGGGAGGTTGGCTCTGGGAAGATCCGGCGTGGGGCCTCAGCCATCGGGCCCCGCCCGACATGGCGCGTTTTCTGACACCCACCGACACGCGTCTGTGGCGCATGATCGCGCTGCTGCGTCACGACTGGGCCGATGCGGCGACGTTGGCCGCCGTGACCGGGATCGCGCCCTGGTTCACGGAGCGGCTGGCGGAGCTGGTGGAGGCGGAGCACTCACTCATCGGTTCGTCGCTGGCGGAAGGCAAGCGAGCCGGATTCGGAGACGCCGACATCGCGACCGTCTCCGGGGTGCCGTGGGCAGCGGTCCGTCGGGCTCGGGTCCGCTCCGGCATTCACCCCGCCTATCGCCGCGTCGACACCTGCGCGGGCGAGTTCCCGGCCGAGACGCCGTACTTCTACTCCAGCTACGCCGATGCCGAGGTCGCACCGCCCGCCGAACGCCGTAGCGTGATCGTGGTCGGGTCGGGACCGATCCGGATCGGGCAGGGGATCGAGTTCGACTACTGCAGCGTGCGCGCGGCATGGGCCGTCCGCGAGATGGGCCTGGATGCGGTCGTGATCAACAACAACCCCGAAACGGTCTCGACCGACTACGACGCCTGCACGCGGCTCTACTTCGAGCCGCTCGACACGGAGAGCGTGCTCGACGTGATCGATCATGAGCGCGCCCTGACGGGCGCACCGCCGATGGTGGTGCTCACGTTCGGCGGACAGACCGCCATCGACCTTGCGAAGGATCTCGCCTACGCGGATGTGCCGATCGCCGGATTGAGCGCCGAGGCCATCGAGATCACGGAGGATCGCGAGCGCTTCGCCCTCTTCCTCGACGGCCTTGGCATCGCCGGTCCGCGGGGATCATTGGCGGCGGACGCGGCCGGACTTCGACGCGCGATCGATGCGCTCGATGGCTTTCCGGTCATCGTCCGCCCGTCCTGGGTGATCGGCGGCCGTGGCATCGCCGTGCTGCGCGGCGCCGAGGATCTGCGCGAGTACCTGGCGACCGACGTTGGCTGGCCACTGCGCGTCGATGAGATGGTTCCGGGCATCGAGCTGGATGTCGACGCAATCTGCGACGGCAGCGAGTGGTCCGTGCCGGGAATCCTCGAGCAGGTCGATCCGCCGGGGGTGCACTCGGGAGACAGCGTCGCGGTTCTTCCACCGCAGCATGTGACGCGCGCCGTGCAGGAGCGCGCGGCAGAGACGGCCGGTCGGATCGCGCTGGCCCTGGGCGTGCGCGGCATCCTCAACGTGCAGATGATCGCCTCGGGCGATCGGATCGTTGTCATCGAGGCAAATCCGCGCGCGAGCCGCACGGTGCCGATCGTGGCAAAGGCCACCGGTATCGACGTGGTGGCCGCCGCCGTGCGCTGCGCTCTTGGCCACACCCTGGCGGAGGCCGGCATGTCCGTCGGCCTCGCGGCGGATGGACCGCGGGTGGCGGTCAAAGCGCCGGTCGGATCCCTCTGGCGCCTACCCGGCGTCAGCGCCGAGCTGGGTCCGGAGATGCGCTCGACCGGGGAAGTGCTCGGGTTGGCGCTGACAGCTCGCGAAGCGACCGAGCTGGCGCTCGAGGCGGCCGCCGCGCACCAGGGCTGACAGTCATCTCGGGGCATGAGGAGGGGGCCGCCCGGCTCCAGTACGGAGGGTCCTGGAACCCGACAGCCCCCAGAAGACGTCAAGAGCGAGATCAAGGCGAACGAGCGAAGCCGCAACGTGTCGCGTCTGGCCCGAGCTTCCGTCAGCGACGGGCTTCAGCAGGATTCGGCGTGATCGAAGTGCTCTCGATGTCTACGTCGCTGGTGCGTTGCAAGTCGCGTGCCGGATGCTGGCGCGGTTACCGGCGCCGCTGACGCGGACGCTGGTCCGCGCTCAACTGCGTCTGGCGCCGCCGCAGATATCCGCCGTACCAGCCGCCCAGGAAGCCGAGCGCGCCCTGGTACAGCCCGCCGAGGATGGAGTTGAGGATGATCTGCGTACCTGCGAACGTTTCCGGCCCTGCGCCGCGATCGGCGAAGTAGAGAAACGAAAGGGCGGTCGCGATCAAGAAGGCCGCGAGGGCCGCAGTCACGCCGAACAGCGCCGGTCGCTGCCAACCGAACCAGCCGGCGGCAATCAGCGAGCCGAACAGGAGGAAGGTTCCGACCAGACCGATGAACCCGGTCGCATAGCTGAGGGAGGCGATGAGCCCGACGGTCGCGCCCAGGCTCGGCACGATCCACGCAAGTGGATTGCGGCCCAGCAGGTAGAGGCGCTCGGTCACGGGACGGAGCGGTCCGCTGCCGTTGAATCCGGCGAGCGGGTCCGGTCGGTTCGGCAGCGGCGGCGCCGGCGGGAACATGCGAGTCAGGAATCCGCCGCGACTCGGCCGCGTCTCGGGTTCCGGATCGCCGGTGATTGGCTCGGGCGGCTCGCCGCGAGCGGCAAGGCGGGCACGTCTGCGCGCCTCAGCGCGCGAGGCGGATCGGTCTTCGATGGACATTGCCGCCGGATTGTACCGGTCATCCAGGGCGCACGGTAAGCGGCCGCTAAGCGAGCGGTAAGCGGTCAGCGAGCATCCTGCGTCGACCTGCGCCTCCACAGCCGAGGTACGAGCTATGTCCGTTTCCGAATCCAACGCTCCTCCGTCGCGCGGGATGTCCGCCCTGGTTCGCTCAGTGATGGTCTGCCTGCTCCTGACGGCGTATCTGCCGGTCGGGATGGTCGATCGAACCTCCGCGTCCGGGGTCGACCACCTCGTCGTCAGCGAGGTGATGACCGGGGGCGCGAGCGCCAGTGACGAGATGATCGAGATCTACAATCCATCGGCGGCGCCGCTGCCGCTCCAGGGACTGGAGCTGGTCTATGTCACGGCCAGCGGCGCGACGGTCAGCCGAAGGGCCGCATGGGATCTCGGTGCGCCGGAGGTGCCGCCCGGAGGGCACATCCTCGTCGCGAACGAGCTCGGCGTCTTCGCACCCATAGCCGATGCTCTCTACGCGAGCGGCATGGCCGCCACCGGCGGCAGTGTCGCCATTCGGATCCAGGGCGCCAGCACCGCGATCGACGCTGTCGGCTGGGGGACCGCAGCCAGCTCATGGCTCGAGGGGGTGCCCGCTGTGGCGCCGCCACCCGGCGCAAGCCTCGAACGGCTCCCCGGCGGATCGGCCGGTTCGACCGTCGACACCGATGCCAATGCCGCCGACTTCTTCGTCCAAACGCTGCCCGACCCGCAGAACAGCGGGTCGCCGCCCGTGCCCGATCCGTCCGATCCCGGCCCCACGATGAGCCCATCCCCGTCCGGTACGCCGGCGCCGACAGCCTCGGCGACTCCATCCCCATCCCCTTCCCCATCACCGACTCCAACTCCGACGCCAACGTCCGGGCCGACGCCGATCTCGATCGCAACCGCGCGAGGGATGCCCGATGACAGCACCGTGACCGTCGAGGGGGATGCGCTGACCAGATCCGACTTCGCCGATGGCGGCGGATACGTGGCCGACGCCAGCGGAGGCATCGCCGTGCTGCTCGACGGCGGGTCGTTTGCGCGCGGCGACCATCTCGTCGTCACCGGGACGCTCGACGATCGCTTCGCGCAACGCACGATCCGCGCGGCCGGGGAGGATCTCGTTGTCGTCGGCCCCGCCGACGGGGCGCCGATCGTCGTGGCGTCCTCGACCGGGGCGGTGGATGAGTCCCTCGAGGCTCACCTGGTGCGCGTGGACGGCACGGTCGAGGGGAGCCCGACCTCGCTGACCGGCGGCCTCGCCTTCGACGTCGATGACGGGAGTGGCGCCATCCGCGTCGTCGTCGGGACTGGAACCGGGATCGACACGGCCGGCTGGCAGAATGGGGTCCGGGTCGAAGTCGTCGGTGTTGTTGGGCAGCGCGACTCGTCGGGTACCGGATCTTCCGGGTACCGCGTCCAGCCTCGAGATCCGGACGACGTTGAACGTTCCACCGCCCCCACGCCGACGCCATCGCCAGGTGACTCCGTAGAGCCGAGCCCGAGCGCGAGCCCGTCGCCACCGGCCGACGGCGTCGTGTCGATCGCAGATGCGCGCGCCGCAGTCAAGAACGCGAGGGTCGTGGTGCGCGGCGTCGTCACGCTCGCATCCGGCACGATCGAGCCGGGATCCGCGGTCATCCAGGACGCGAGCGGCGCGATCCTGCTGCGACTCGGCGAAGAGGCAGGAGCCGTCTCTCTGGGCGAGCTGATCGAGGTCGCCGGTGTGCGGTCGACCAAGAGTGGGATGGAGTCGCTGCGCGTCACCGTTGCGCCGCGTCGTCTCGGAACGGCCCCGGACCCCACCGCGCGAGCCCTGCGCACGGGTGACGCATCGGAGGCGTCGGAAGCGCATCTCGTCGTCGTGCGCGGCGCCCTGGTGGCATCGGCGCGACGCTCCTCGAGCGGAACCGTCTTCTTCGAGATCGACGACGGCAGCGGACCCCTCCGCGTCTCGTTCGGCGCCGGCCTGGCAGCGGACAAGGACCCGTTGGTGGCCGGCGTCTGGATCGAGCTGCGAGGAGTCCTCGGCCAGGAAACCACCGGCGCTCAGCCGCTGCGCGGGTACCGGATCTGGCCCCGTGGCGCTGGCGATCTGCGCATCCTGGCGGGGGCCACCGACGCGGCGGCACGTACCGATGGCTCCAGCTCCGCCTCCGCCTCCGGCGCGGACGACGGTGGTGGTTCGGCGGTGGAGGACGCCTCCTCGCTCGCTGCCATCGGCGAGGCGGGCCTCGCCGATATTCGCGTCGGTGCGACGCTCGTGGCTTCGGCGTGGCCGGAGCTCGGTGTCGCCGGCCTCCTGTGGGACGGCGTGCGGCTGGTCGGCGTTGCGCCAGCCTCGTCCGAGCGTCTCGAACGCGTTCTGGAGGGCCGAGCCACCCCGCTCCCGCTCGAGCTGGTCGGCCTGCGTGAGATCCACGGGGAGGCAGGATCGGGAATCCCGCTGGTCGTGCTGGGGACGCGCCAGGAAGACACCGTCGTCGGATCCGGTTCTCCGGCGACCCCCACCACGACGGTCCCCGGTCCGGGCGATTCTCCCGCCTGGGTCGCGCTCGTCGGCCGCGTGACGGGCACTCATGACCATCAGGCCCTCCAGGTGGACGGGCTGACCGTCGCCGTCGAGCGGCTCTGCGGCACCGATACCCAGCTGCCGGGCGGGATGGTGTCGGTGGTTGGCGTGGCCGTGGCAGACCCGCCGGGCGTCCTCGTCGGTTGCGATGGAGTCCGTCGGGCGCCGGCGCTGACGCTGCTCGCGGCAGCCGGGGCCAGCTCGCGGCCACCAGGGTTGACCACGGATGCATCGGTCCCAGGCATCGCCGCACCGGACAATGGGCGAAGGGTCCTGGCTGCCGGCCTGCTCGGGATCGGGGTGGTCATTCTCATCGTCGCCGTGATCGTCATCCGCCGCCGTGGATCGGACCTGCCGGATGATGCGGCGGGCGACGAGCATGGCAGCCACGGGCATGGTGGCGACGATCTCGAGTCGACCGGGCCGCGGATCGCCCTGGTGCGCCTGCCGAACGAGCGCGGCCCGTGACCGAGCGTGCGGCGTATCATCCAGCGCGTTCACGCACGAGGAGGGCGCTTGTCCGAGCGGACCCAGGCGGATGCACCGCTAACCGGGAACCGTCAATACCACATCGCCCTCGAGCGGGGCGAGCTGGCGGAGTATGTCCTGCTCGTCGGCGACCCGGGACGCGTGTCCAGGGTCGCGTCCCGCTGGGATGCAATCGAGCTCGAGCGGAGCAACCGCGAGATCACGACCGCCACGGGCATCTACCGCGGCATGCCCATCAGCTGCATGTCGACCGGCATGGGCACGGACAACGTCGAGATCGTGCTCGCCGAGGTGATGGAGATCACCGACCACGCGACCTTTATCCGCATCGGCTCGTCAGGCGCCCTCCAGCCGACGATCGGACTCGGGGATCTCATCGTCTCGACCGGGGCGGTGCGGCTGGAGAACACGACCGACTTCTACGTTCACCCTGGATTCCCGGCGATCGCTCACCGCGACGTCGTCTGGGCACTCGAGCACAGCTGTCGAGAGCAGGGGATCAGGTACCACGTGGGGCTGACCGCCACCGCGAGCGGGTTCTATGCTCCGCAGGGACGGCAGATGCGCACGCTCCCGGTTCGCTATCCTGAGCTCGCAGATGAGCTTCGCCGTCAGCGTGTTGCGAATCTCGAAATGGAGTCGTCGGCACTCTTTGTGCTGGCACATCTGGCGGGACTGCGGTCTGGGACCGTTTGCGCAGCCTATGCGCAGCGGACCGACGGCACGTTTCTGGAAGGCGCGGCGAAGGAGGCCGCGGAGGCACGCTGCATCGATGCCGGACTGGCCGGCATCCACCTGCTCTGGCAGGTCGACGCCGAAGGGGGCGATTTCATCGCCCGTCGCGGAGCATCGTTCGACCAACAGGCGGGGGGCTCTCAACCACCGACCGGCTCCGAGGCCGGCGAACAGGGAGGCAATTGAACCGATGGCGACCGAAGCCTATTGCGTCAAGTGCAAGGCAAAGCGCGAGATGCTGAACGAGAACAAGATCACGATGAAGAACGGCAAGCCGGCAACCGAAGGCGTTTGCCCGGTCTGCAGCACAAAGATGTTCAAGATCGGCGGCTGATCGCCGTTCCGCAACCCCATGAGGCGCGCCGGTCCCGGCGCGCCTCATGTCATCCTCCGCGATCGGTAGAATGACGGCCACGTGGACGAGCTCACCGATCGACCGGTCCTGGCGATCGATCTCGGTGGCACCCAGATCCGCGCGGCGCTCATCACTTCCGATCTCGCTGTTCATGTGCGGCGTGCCGTGCCCACGCGCGACGAGGAGGGGGTCGAGGCGGTCGTCGCACGAATCTGCAAGGTGGCCGCCGAGGCTCGGGCCGCGGCCCGCGAGACCGGTCTGCCGACGCCTGTCGGGGTCGGAATCTCCGCGCCAGGCCCGCTCGATCCCTGGAGGGGCATCGTCACCGCGCCACCGAACCTGGCCGGCTGGCGCGACGTGCCGCTGGCCATGCGCGTGGCGCAGGCGCTCGAGCTGCCCACGTTCCTTGAGCGCGACACCAACGTTGCGGTGCTGGCCGAATGGCGGTACGGTTCCGCGCGCGGAGCCCGGACCGCGATCTACGTGACGGTTTCCACCGGCATCGGCGGCGGCCTGATCGTCGACGGGCGCCCGGTCATCGGGCCGGATGGCACGGCGGGCGAGATCGGCCATCTCGTCGTCGAGCTCGATGGCCCACGTTGTGGCTGTGGTCGCATCGGCCACGTGGAGGCGATCGGGTCCGGCACCGCCCTGGCACGCGATGGCCGGGCACTGCTCGACCGTGGCGGCTCGCCGCGCCTCGCGGAGCTCGCCGCCAGTGGCGAGGCGGTCGACGCCGCCCTGCTGGCACGCGCCGCCGACGACGGCGACGCGGCGTGCGCCGACATTCTCGCGCACGCCTGGATGGCAATCGGCGCCATGTGCGCGTCCCTCGTGAACGTTCTCAATCCCGATGTGATCGTGATCGGCGGCAGCATCGCCGAGCATCGGCCGGATCTCCTCGACGTTGTGCGGCTCGAGATCGTGCGGCGCGCCTTCGCCACTCCGGCATCCCGCGTGCGGGTGGAGCCTTCACGGCTGAAGGACGACGTCTCGCTCATCGGCACCCTGCCGATCGTCGCCGAACGACTGGCCGATCCCGCCTTCTGGGCAGGATCGCATTGGCCGAGCATGGCCGCAACCAACCCACAAGGAGCACCTCGTCCGTGACCACTCGCATCGGAATCAACGGCTTCGGCCGCATCGGCCGTCAGACCCTCAAGGCAATCATCGAACGGCATGGGGACGCCCTCGAGGTGGTCGCGATCAATGACCTCGCTCCGACCGCAACCAACGCACATCTCTTTCGCTATGACTCGACCTACGGCCGCTACGACGGCGACGTGAGCTCCGGCGACGGGACGATCACCATTGACGGCCACGAGATCAAGGCGTTCAGCGAGCGCGATCCCGCCGCCCTGCCGTGGGGCGACCTCGGCGTCGACATCGTGATCGAGTCGACCGGCATCTTCACCGATGCCGCGAAGGCGGCGGCCCATCGCAGCGCGGGGGCGAAGAAGGTGATCATCTCGGCGCCCGCCAAAGGCGAGGACATCACGGTCGTGCTGGGCGTGAACGAAGGTGCCTACGACCCCGACGCGCACCACATCGTGAGCAACGCCAGCTGCACGACCAACGGGCTGGCCCTGCCGGCAAAGGTGATCTTCGACAGCTTCGGCATCGAGCGCGGCCTGATGACGACGATTCACAGCTACACGAACGACCAGAACGTGCTCGACGTGTTCCACCCCGATCTGCGTCGTGCGCGCAGTGCCGGCCAGAACATCATCCCCACGACGACCGGTGCCGCCAAGGCGGTCGCGCTCGTCATCCCCGAGCTGAAGGGCAGGTTCGATGGCTTCGCGCTGCGCGTGCCTACCCCCACCGTGAGCATCATCGACTTCGTCGCCATCACCGAACGACCGGTCACCGCGGAGAGCGCCAACGCCGCGCTCAGGGCGGCTGCCGAGGGACCGATGCATGGTCTCCTCGCCTACACCGATGAGGAGCTCGTCAGCATGGACTTCAAGGGTGACGACCACAGCTCGATCATCGACGCCGCCTCGACGATGGTGACCGGCGACAACCTCGTCAAGGTGATTGCCTGGTACGACAACGAGTGGGGATACTCCTGCCGCGTCTCCGACCTTGCCGCCTTCATGGCCGACCGGCTGTAGGGCGGACCATGGACTTCAAGACCGTCCGCGACGTCGACGTTCGGGGTCGGCGCGTGTTCGTGCGAGCCGATCTCAACGTACCGCTCGACGACGGCCGGATCACCGATGACACCCGTATTCGCGCCAGCCTCCCGACGCTCGTCCACCTGCTCGAACGTGGCGCGACGGTCATCCTGGCCAGCCATCTCGGCCGGCCGAAGGGAAAGGTCAACGACGCCCTGCGGCTCAAGCCGGTGGCCGATCGGCTCAGTCAGCTTCTCGGGCGGCCGGTGCGCATGACCGGGGATGCGCTCGGCCCGGGCGTGCAGGTCGCCATCGACAAGCTGCGGGCGGGTGATCTCCTGCTCCTCGAGAACCTTCGCTTCCATGCCGACGAGGAAGCGAACTCCCCGGAATTTGCGGCCGCGCTCGCGCGCCTTGCGGACCTGTACGTCAACGACGCCTTCGGGGCGGCGCATCGAGCCCATGCCAGCACCGAGGGCATCACGCACCACCTGCCGGCCGTGGCCGGCCTGCTCATGGAGCGCGAGGTCGAGGCGCTGTCGAGGCTGCTGAAGAAACCATCCCGCCCGTTTCACGCCGTCATCGGCGGCGCGAAGGTTTCAGGCAAGCTCGAGGTGCTCGGGGTGCTCCTGTCGCGCTGCCAGGCGGTGCTGGTCGGCGGCGGCATGGCGAACACGTTCCTCGCTGCCCGCGGCCTCGAGATGGGCAAGAGCCTCGTGGAGGCCGATCAGCTGCTGAATGCGGAACGGATGGTCACCGAGGCTCGACGACGGCGCGTTCGGCTCATGCTGCCGACAGATGTGGTCGTGGCGCCGCAGATTCATCATCGCGCGAAGACGCAGGTCGTGGCGGTCAACGCGGTACCGAAGGACCAGATGATCGTCGACATCGGGCCTGATACTCGCGCGGCGTACGCCGCGCACCTCGTCAAGGCACGCACGATCTTGTGGAACGGACCAATGGGCGTGTTCGAGATCGCACAGTTCGCCGAGGGCACCAACCAGATGGCGCGCGTTGTCGCGGCGAGGACCGCGGCTGGCACGGTCACCATCGTGGGTGGCGGAGATTCGGTCGCCGCCGTCGAGGGGCTGGGTCTGGCCGACAGGATGACGCACGTCAGCACCGGCGGGGGAGCCTCGCTCGAATACATCGAGGGCAAGACGCTGCCCGGCGTGGCGGCGCTGCTTCCCGTCGATGCGGAGATCGTGTTTGCGGAGGACGATGCATGAGCAGCCTGATCGAGGACCTCATCGGTCGCGAGATCCTTGACTCGCGCGGCAACCCGACCGTTGAGGTCGATGTCTTCCTGGAGGGTGGCGCGGTCGGCACGGCCATGGTTCCATCGGGAGCGTCGACCGGTGCGCACGAAGCCGTGGAGCTGCGTGACGGTGACCCCGAGCGCTACCGGGGCAAGGGTGTGCTGACCGCGGTCCGACATATCAACGACACGATTCGGCCGGAGCTGCTCGGCATCGATGCCATCGACCAGGTCAGCCTCGATCGGCTGCTGATCGATCTGGACGGAACGGAGAACAAGTCGAAGCTGGGAGCCAATGCCCTCCTCGGCGTGAGCCTGGCGGTCGCCCACGCTGCCGCCGAGGCGGTAGGTCTGCCCCTCTATCGATACCTCGGCGGGGCGGGAGCGCGGACGCTCCCCGTGCCGCTCGTGAACATCCTGAATGGCGGCAAGCATGCCATCGAATCGACCGACTTCCAGGAGTTCATGATCGCTCCGCTCGGCGCTCCGTCATTCCGCGAGGGGCTGCGCTGGGCGGCCGAGACCTTCCATGCCCTGGGTTCGCTTCTTCACGACAGGGGACTGGCCACGACTGTCGGTGACGAGGGGGGTTACGCGCCGAGCCTGGGCAACAACGAGGACGCGATCGCGGCGGTGCTGACCGCGATCGAGCGCGCCGGCTACGCGCCGGGCGAACAGATCGCCATCGCGCTCGATCCCGCGAGCACGGAGCTGTACGGCGATGGTCGCTACTCACTGGTGCGTGAGGATCGTTCGCTGACCGCGACGGAGCTGATCGACTTCTGGGCAGACTGGGTCGAGCGCTACCCGGTCGTGAGCCTCGAGGACGGGCTGGCCGAGGACGACTGGGACGGATGGACCGCGCTGACCGAGCGACTCGGTCGGCGAATTCAGCTTGTCGGCGATGACCTGCTGGTCACCAATACCGAGCGGCTGGCGCGCGGAATCCGCGAGCGAGCGGCAAACAGCATCCTCGTCAAGCTGAACCAGATCGGGACCCTCACCGAGACCATCGAGGCGGTCGAGATGGCGCACCGCGCGGGCTGGACAGCGGTCGTCAGCCATCGGTCAGGTGAGACGGAGGACACGACCATCGCCGACCTGGTTGTTGCTCTCAACACCGGTCAGATCAAGACCGGATCGATCAGCCGGTCGGAGCGGATCGCGAAGTACAACCGCCTGTTGCGGATCGAGGAAGAGCTTGGCGACGCGGCCGTCTATGCCGGGACGGGCGCCTTCGTCCACAGGCGCGCGAGCCCATGGACTGCCTCGGACTGAACGCGGGATGACAGAAGACCGCGAGCCGGGTGACCACGTGGCGCGCAACCGCGACTTCTGGGACGACTATGCCGATCGATATCAGGCTGATCACGGCCCGCAGCTGGCCGTCCACGGAGCGGCGTGGGGCGTATGGCAGATCCCAGAGGACGAGCTGTGCATCCTTGGAGAGGTCGAGGGACTCGACGTGCTCGAGCTCGGCTGCGGCGCGGCCCAGTGGTCGATCGTCCTGGCCAAGCGCGGGGCGCATGCCATCGGCCTGGACCTGTCATTGCGGCAACTCGACCACGCGGCGCGCCTCATGGAAGAGGCCGGCGTCGACCTGCCGCTGATCCATGCCAGCGCCGAGGCCGTGCCGCTGCCCGACGCGAGCCTCGACATCATCTTCTGCGACCACGGAGCCATGGTCTTTGCGGACCCTCACGTGACGGTCCCGGAAACCGCTCGGCTGTTACGCCACGGCGGCCTGCTCGCCTTCAGCATGCACACTCCAATCGCGGAGACGTGCTGGCCGGCAGGCAGCGATGAGCCGGCCGAGCGGCTCGCCAACGATTATTTCGGCATGCACCGAGTCGATCTCGGAGACGCCGGCCACGCCGAGTTTCAGCTCCCCTACGGAGAGTGGATGCGACTCTTCGTGCGGAATGGCCTCGTCGTCGAGGACCTCGTCGAGCTTCGGCCGGACCCAGATGCGACCAGCACCTACTACGACGAGGCGGCCCGCGACTGGGCTCGCCGCTGGCCGCTGGAGCACATCTGGAAGGTGCGCCGCCGCCGTTAGGTTAGGCGGCGGCGTCGGTGCGGGCGGTCAGCCCTCGGAGCTGTCGCTCTCGCCGGTGCTCTTCGCGCGTCGTCGCGCTGCTGCCGACTCACGGCTGGCACGAGTGACGGCGACTTTCGCCTTGCCGGCGGCGGTTCGCGGACGATCGGTGGCCTTGCCGGCTGCGGCCTTGGAGGCCTTGGCAGCGGCCACCTTCTTGCGCTGCGCGGTCTTGCTCGCGGTCGTGCGTTTCTTGGCAGCGGCCGGTCCGCCGGTCTCCGCGCCATCGAGCAGGTGCGCAGCGTTGACCTTCGTCATCAGGCGGCTCTTGCGCCGCGCGGCGTTGTTCGGATGGATGATGCCCTTCTCGGCGGCTTTGTCGAGAGCACTGATCGCCGCGGCGACAGCGACCGGTCCGTCGCCGGTGGACCGTCCAAGGGCAATTTCGGACGCCTGCTGGACGAGCGTCTTCGCCTCACTCTGGGTGCGACGGTTCACGTCGCGGCGGCGGAGTGATTGACGCACGCGCTTGAGGGCGGAGGGGGTGCGCGCGCCCTTCCAGGTTCGGGCCGTTCTTGCCACGGAGAATCCTCAACTCGAGTTTGCCTGCATACCGATACCCGCTCGTCGGTGCGCGCGGAGGCAGGAGTATAGAGCATCGCTCGCCATACCGGGCCAGGTGGGGGACTCGACATTTTGTCGCGGACCCGCGACAATCCGGTCACCAACGCCGTCGCGTCTGCCCGCGTGGCGAGATTGGACACGAGGAGAAGTTCAAGGGGAGAGGTCCGGTGTGCCATCCGGACGAGGCCGCTGATCGCGCAACGATCGCGCCTGCTCACGCGTCTCCTGCCACGACACCATGACAACCATTACCTTTCCCGGGCGACTCATGCGGCCGGTGGCCTCGCCACCGGCCCGACGCGCGACGCTCATCGGATTCGGCGCGACGCTCGTCGGGGGCCTGTTCGTCACCACCGGCATCTCGGCGGCCATCGGCGTTGCCGCTGCACATAGCATCATTCCCGGCGTGTCCATCGCGGGAGTCGAGCTGAGCGGGCTGACCCGAGAAGCCGCCACTGAGCGATTGGCCGCCCAGCTCCCATCGCTTTCGGCTGGCAAGGCCACGCTTGCCATTGACGATGAGCAGGCGACGGTGGAGTACGCGGAGATCGGCCGCGGCTACGACACCGACGCAATGCTCGATGCGGCATTTGGTATCGGCCGCGACGGGAACCCGCTGGCTGACGGGCTCACCCGTCTTCGCAATCTCGCTCATCCGGTGACGTTACCGCTGGTCGTCCACGCCTACGACACCGAGGCGCTGGCGCGCGCGTCGGCCATCGTGGCGGAGCGCTTCTCCGTGACGCCGGTGGATGCCTCGGTCATCGCGGATGGCGCGACGTACGAGGTGACCGAGTCGGAGGCCGGTCGGTCACTGGATGTCGGCACCATCCAGACCATGCTGGCCGCAGCAGTCGACAGCACCGATCCCGCGGATGTACGCCTTGAGCTCGCACCGACGGTCATCCCGCCAGCCGTCACCACCGCCGTCGCGGCGGAGGCCGCCGAGGTGGCCCGCGCGACGGTCGCATCGCTCGCGATGGAGATTCCCGGAGCCACCGAGGACGAGGAGCCTCTCGAGATCTCGTCCGAGACGATCGCTTCATGGCTGAGCTTCGGTCCTGACTCCGGCGACTCCTATGCGCTGCGTATTGACGAGGCCGCCGTGACGTCGGCGGTCGATGGGTTCGTCGAGGCGGTGGCCCAGGATGCGGTCAGCGCGCGAATCACCGTGGCCAGCGGTGGCGGCCTCGGCGGCGTCATCGCGGGGCAGGATGGCCGTGAGCTCGATGTCGACGGCACCGCGGAAGCGGTGCTGGCCGCGCTCGAACGGCGGGGACGCGGCGCAACCATCGGGTCACTCGCGCTGGTCGTCAACGTCACCGAGCCGGGGCTCACCACGGCACGGGCACTGGCGGTTCTCCCGCAGATGCAGATGATCTCCTCGTGGACCACCACCTATGTGCCCGGTGAGGGCAATGGCTTTGGCAACAACATCAACATCGGGGCACGCGACATCGACGGGCGCAACCTGGCGCCCGGCGAGACGTTCAGCTTCTGGGGCAGCATCGGTCCGGTGACCGTCGAGCGTGGCTACCAGTACGGTGGCGTGATCATCGGCGGCCGGAGCGTGGCCGGCGGCGCAATCGGCGGCGGGATCTGCTCGACCTCGACGACCATCTTCAATGCCGCGCTGCGCGCCGGCCTGGAGATGGGGATTCGAGCCAATCACTTCTATTACATCGATCGCTACCCGGACGGACTCGACGCCACGGTCTACATGGACGAGAACTTCACCCAGGACATGACGTTCCGCAACGACACGGAGAACCCAATCGTCATTCGCGGGTTCGGCGGGAATGGTTTCGTCACCTTCGAGGTGTGGAGCGTCCCGACCGGTCGCTCGGTCGTCCTCACCGACGCCGTGACGAGCAATCATCGCGTCGCGATCGAGACGACCCAGGTGGACGCCAGCATGGCGCCGGGGACGCGAAAGCGGGTCGAGTATCCGCACAATGGCCACGACGTGTCACGAACCCGCTTCGTGTATGACGCGAACGGCAACGAGATCCATCGCAACACCTACTTCAGCGCATACCGCACCGTCAACGGGATCACCCTGGTCGGGCCGACGCCCGTCGTCGCGGAGCCGGAGCCGCCTGCCGAGGACGGGGACGAGGGTGAGACGGCGGCGGTCCCTCCTGAGACGCCGGCTCCCTGAGAGGCGGCCGGTGCGGATGGCGGGTGTCGGCTAGACTTCCGCCGGAGTGATCCCCTCGGAGCGCATCCGCAACTTCAGCATCGTCGCGCACATCGATCATGGGAAGTCGACCCTGGCGGATCGGCTGCTCGAGGTGACGCACACGATCGACAAGCGGCTCATGCAGTCGCAGGTGCTCGACTCGATGGACCTCGAGCGTGAGAAGGGCATCACCATCAAGGCACGCGCGGTGCGGGTGCATTTCGACGCTGCCGACGGTCATACGTACGCCCTGAATCTGATCGACACGCCTGGCCACGTCGATTTCACCTACGAGGTCAGCCGATCGCTCCAGGCCTGCGAGGGAGCGATCCTTGTCG
>JACDBZ010000123.1 GCA_013694645.1 Chloroflexota bacterium | reverse complement strand
TCCTCGTGGGCGTCCGGCCAGACGCCGATGTGGTCAGGCTCCAGGCGCAGTCGAACGCGGCGTTCGAGCTCGAGCGCCTCGACATGCGCGCGTGGCAGCTGGAGGCGTCCGGCCCGGTCGAGAACCGCGAACTCCTCGGCGATCACCTGATGATCGCCCGCGTCGGAGACGGAAGATCGGCGCAGGGTCTCGGAAGAGGTGCGGCCGTCACGGATGGCGACCGTGCGCTGCACCTGCTCGCTCACGAGCGGGTCGTGGGTGACGATGACGACGGTGGTGCCGAACTCCCGATTGACCTGGCGCAGCAGCTCGAAGACCTCGCCGCTGGTATCGGTATCCAGCTCGCCGGTCGGCTCATCCGCCAGCACGACCTCCGGCCGATTCGCCATCGCCACAGCGATCGCAACGCGCTGCTGCTCGCCGCCGCTGAGCCGGTCAGGTCGGTGCGCCGCTCGCTCGCGAACGCCGACCGTCCTCAGCAGCTCGAGTGCCGTGCGCCGGCGCAGCGAGCCCGCGGCGCCGTCCAGGATCATCGGCAGCTCGACGTTCTCGACCGCCGACAGGTACGGGAGCAGGTTGCGCGCGGTCTGCTGCCAGACGAAGCCGATGACGCGGCGCCGGTAGATCGTCCGCTCGCGACGGCCCATGGCGGTGAGGTCGTGGCCGGCGACCGTGGCACGCCCTGCCGACGGCACGTCCAGTCCGCCGAGGATCGACAGCAGGGTCGACTTGCCCGAGCCCGATGCGCCGACGATCGCGATCATCTCGCCCGGATCAACGAGCAGGTCGAGCCCCTGGAGCGCGACCACTTCGAGATCGGCGACCTTGTAGATCTTGACCAGGTTGTCGCACGCGATCTGTGCGCCCTCGCCGAACAGACTGCGGCGCGGGCCGCGAGGCGCGAATGCCGGCCCCGCCTCGACGGGCGCCGCACCGGGCAGGTCGACGATCTCGCTCACCTGCTCATCCTCGCAGACTCACTCGATGCCCTGTCGCGTGGAGCCGGACAGGCTCGCACGACGCCCGATCCAGGTCGACAGGGTGATTCCGACTGCCAGGACCATGACAAGTGCGACCAGCAGCAGGCCGACGACCGCCGGCTCGACGACCAGTGCGACCTCGGTGGATGCGCCGATGAGCCCCGCGAGGTCAAGTCCGGGCGCCACGAACCAGGCGACCCCGACGCCGAGGGCCACACCGATGACCGTCGCCGTCAGCACTGCCGGGCCATGCTCGATGACCGAGACCGCAAGCAGGTCGCGTGGCGTCATCCCCAGGGTGCGCAGGTGCGCCGTCTCACGGCTGCGCACCGCCGCCACGAGCACGAGCGCTGCGGTCGTGGCGAGTGCCGCGTACCCGATCGCGACGGCGACGGCGAGGACGAACCCTGACCCGACGCCACGCACCAGGGGTCCGGCGCGCAGGGACCCGAGCACCTCGTCCTGGCCGATGACGCGCGTCGAGGGGAGCACCCGGTCCATCGCCTCTTGCATGGAGGTGGCGCTCGTCCCCGGCGCGCGCAGGAAGATCACGCTGGCCGTGAAGGCACGGTCGCCGATTGCCCCACGCAGCGCCTCGAGCGGAAGGACCAGCCAGGCCGCGCTCGGGTCCACCGCCGGGAAGCTGTTCCGGATGTCGACAACCCGCAGCGTGACCTCTTTCGCCGACACGAGCATCTCGACCTCGTCGCCCACCCGGAGGGGCCGGGGACCACCCGAGGCAACCTCGCCGGACAGGATGGCCGGAATCGGCTCATCCGCAACCGGCGCGCCGCGCATTGATCGGGGAAGATGCGGTTCCGCGCCGGTGTCCGCGGTCACGATCGCGTAGGACGGAGTATCGAGCGCGTGCATCTCGACGCGCGTCCCTCCGCGCCCACCCAGCGCCGCGACGTCGACGTGCAGACGTGCCGCTGCCTCGACGCCCGGCAGGGTCGTCGCGTCGAAGTCGGAAGGGAAGGGGCGCGTCCCCGGCGACATCGCCAGATCAGCTCCGACCTCCTGCCATGCTGCCGCAGCCTGGCCACGCTCGATCGTCACGAAGATCGTCGAGCTGAAGGCACCGATGGCCACCGTCACCAGCAGCACGATCATCGGCAGGTTGCCGACATCGCCGGTTCGGGCCGCCCGCCGAAGCCCGAAGGCCGGCACCATCCCGCGCCAGCCATCGGCGAACCAGCCGGCGAGCCGGAGCGGCAGCGGATAGAGCCGCACGGTGAGGAGCCCGACCGCAAGGCCGATCAGGGCCGGCACCGCCGCCAGCAGGGGATCGACCCCGGCCAGCTCTCCAGCCGCGCTGCCGCCGGCGATGCCGCGCTGCCGGAGCAGGTACGCCCCGCCGGCGGCGAGAACGATGACGAGCACCTCGAAGGCGATCCGGCGCGGGCTCGTCCGCGCCGCCGACGGTGACTCGCGCTCGACCTCCCGCAGCGATGCGCTCGCCGGCCGCAGCACGGTGAGCATGAGCACCAGCGCGGCCCCGGTGGCGACGAGCGCCGCGAGCAGCGGGCTCCAGGCCGTGGCACGCCCATCCACCAGGGTGACGGCAGCCAGGTAAGCGACCGCGGCGGCCGGCGCCGCAATCAGAATCCCCTCGAGCAGGTGGGACGCGAGCAGTTGACCGGCCGACGCACCTCGCCCGCGGACCAGGGTGACCGCACGCCTGCGGCGATGAACCATCAGCATGGCCACGAGCGCGACGGCGGCGCTCGCCACCGCCGCCGGTCCCAGCGCCGCGGTCACCAACACCGCCTCGGCGGTGCGCCGCTCGCCCGAGAATCCGTCGAGGAGGTTGAGGAGACCGGTCCGGAGGGTCGTGACATCAGCGTCGCTGAGTGATGCCACAAACGGCGGGTATTGCGTCTGCATCTGGCGCAGATCGGCGGTCAGCTCGTCAAGCGCGCCAGCGTTCAGCCGCGCGGGGTCGATGAACTGGCGCCACGCATAGCGAGCGGGCAGGCCCTTGTCGATGAGGGCTGGGTAGGCGTCGGGCGACAGGAGAGCCGTGCCGTACAGGAGCTGCAGGCTGGGCGAGATGATGATCACGGTCGGCAGCTCGAGCGCCGAGTCATTCATCCAGAACGCCTCGTCGGGATCGTTGACCGTGTACAGCCCGACCACGTCGGCCGCAGCACGCACCGGGCTGCTGAACTGGCCGACCAGCACGTCCTCCGTATCGGGAACGAGCTCCATGCGGTCGCCCACGCCGACGCCCAGCGCTTCCGCGATCTGGGTGGAGAGGGCGACCTCGAAGACGGTGGCATCCTCCGGCTCGCCCGGCAGCGTCCCGCGCTGTCCGGGAATGGTCATTGTCTCGCCCGTCGGCGGACGACCCTCGACGTACGTGATGCGCTCGGCAACGCCATGCGGGAAGCGAAAACGGAGCCACGTCTCCTGCTCGCGCGGCGGATTCTGCACCGACCAGCTCGCGCTCTCGGCGTGGTAGGTGCGATCGGCGATCAGGCCGCGGACGCTCGCAGGAAGCTGGGATTCGAGGCTCGCGCCGAGCTCAGCGATCGGCTGCAGCCCGCTGCCTCCGGCCAGCCGGCCGATCTGCCCGAGCTCGAGATTGCGCTCGACGGGCTCGGCGCGCTCGATGGCGTGGCGGAGACCATCATCGGCCACTCGGTTGAAGAGTCGAGGACCGGCGGCGGCCAGGAAGGCGGTGGCCACGACGATGAGGCCAAGGAGCAGCATCGGGACCAGCTCGGCGCGGTACCGATTGAGGAGGAAGCCGATGGCTGGCATCGGTCAGTCCTGGCCGGCGCGCAGCACGCCGCTGACCGGTACCCGGCGCAGGATGCCGCCGATGGCGACAACGGCCACCGCCAGCGCGGCGACGGCAAGGAGATGAACGACTCCGATCGCCAGCCATGGAATCTGGACCAGCACCGGCGGGACGACGGCGCGCGCCTCGCGAGTCAGGGTCACGAACGGGAGCACCAGCCACGAGAGCAGGACGCCGAGTCCCGCGCCGCCCACGATTCCGGCAGCCAGCAGAAAGGCGTTCTCGAACGCGAGCCAGGCAGAGAGCTGCGCAGTCGACAGACCCAGGGCGCGCAGGAGCGCGAACTCGCCCAGCCGCTCACGTGTGCTGACGACCGCGCTGACCACGAAGCCGATGATGGCCACGATGAGCGCGGCGATCGAGCCGATTGCCAGCGCGCCAATGACGCCGAGCGCCACCGGGTCATCCGTGAGCTCCGCCGTGCGGCCGGTGCGGCTGGTGAGCGTCTCGACCGAGTATGGGTCAGCGTCGAGGGCGACCACCGCCGCCGCTTCGTCGGTCACCGACAGCCACCATTCGTCGGCGAACAGGTCCTCGCCGCTGCGGGCGTAGGTGGCCAGCGCAAAGCCGCCCAGGTCGAGCACCGCGAACGGCTGCACCGGATCGAGTGTCGGGAAGGCCTCCATGATCGCGGCGATCTCGACCTGCGTGCGTCGCGTCAGGGAGCCGATCGCGGCCACATCGCCCACCTCCACCCGGATTTCATCCGCGAAGCTGCGCCCGACTGCGATCGGCAGCGGCCGTTCGGCGACCTCGATCAGCGAGTCAGGCAGGAGACGCAGCTCGATGGAGCCCTCGTCGCCGTAGATGGGTCGTTCCTCGGCGAAGGCGACCGTCTCGGGACGTCCATTCACCGTGGGCGCCGGCTCGGGCGCAAGCAGCCCCCGCTCCAGGAGCCAGCTCCAACCATCGCGGGATGGAACCAGGTCCACGGCCGCGTCCCCGCCGGCGGCGTCCTGCGTCGCGACGCTGGTCACCGACAGCTCGCCGGCCAGCCGGGTATCCGGAGGCGGCTCGAGCAGCAGCTGGATGCTTATCAGCTCCAGCGGGTAGTGGGGTGTCGCCGTCCCTCCACTCGCCAGCTCCTCGGTCAGCTCGACCTCGATCTCCTGCCCTGCCACGGCGGCCTGGAAGCGGCCGACGCCATCGAACACCCGGACGATTCCCGCGCCGTCGCGTAGCGCAGCGCTGACTCGCCCGACCGGCAGGGTCTCCGGGAATGGACCGGCAAACACGAGGTTGCCGTCCGCGTCCTCCAGAGGCAGATTCTCGAGCGCAGTGTCCAGGCCGATCATCAGACTGACAGGCTCACCGGCAAGCCGGATCGGCTCGAGACCTTCCAGATCGGGTTCGAGTGCAGCAGCAAGATCGGCGAGGCTGGCCCCACCGAGCAGATCCGGCCTGATGTCGGCAACGGCGGGGAGGCTGGCGGTGTCGAGCGCCAACAGCTGGCCTGCCCCGCCATCTGACACATCAAACCTGTCGACGACCACCGGCATGGCGCGCTCGACCCCGTCGACGCCCTCGTACGCCTCTCCGAACGCCCACAGCGGCAGATCTGGAAAGCTGGCAACCTCGACCCGCAGATCACTGCCCGCCGCATACGCGGCCTGGTCCGCCTGGGACCGGGTCCAGGTCGTGCTGTAGGCGGCCGCGAAGGTGCCGAGCGCGGCTGCCAGCATCAGGAGCAGAGCGGTGCGCGTGTAGCGAAGCGGTCGCCGCGCGAGCTGCCGGGCACCGAGGGGCGCGACGAGACCGCTTCGAGTCCCCAGCACACGCTCCGCGAGCTCGGCGAGCAGCGGCACCACGCGCAGCGCCAGGATCGCGCCGGCCAGCAGCCCGATGGCAGGGGCGGCCACGAGCAATGGGTCCAGGCCGACGCTGCCGCGCACCGTTGCTGTCAACGGCGCGCCGTACTGACGCAACTGCCACAGGCCGATCCCGGCAAGCACGACCAGCACGAGATCGATGCCGAGCCGCTGGGCGAGCGTTTGATTTCCCTGGCGCGCGAGCGTCTGGCGGACCGCCGCGAGTCCACGACTCGACGCGAACGCCGGAATGACCAGCCCGATCAGGCATGTCAGCCCCGCCGCTCCTGCCACGATGAACGCCACGTCATTCACTCGCGGCTCGATATTCACGCCGGCGGCCGCCAACGGTCCCACGGCGTCGAACAGGCCCAGCACGCCGAGGGCGATCCATGGCGCGGCGAGTGAAGCGGGAACCACCAGCAGCAGCCCCTCGAGGAACGCCATCCAGGCCACGTGCGCGGCTGCCGCCCCACGCGAGCGAAGCAGCGCCGTCTCGACTCGGCGCTGCTCGGCCAGCAGACCGGCCACGAGCAGCAGCGCATACCCGGCAAGGATGGCGAACTGGATCGTCAGCAGCAGAACACCGGAACGACTGACAAGAAGGGACCGATCCACCCCAGCGAGCACCCTCGGCAGGTCGGTCGCCACGCTGAAGAAGGCCGCGTCGCCGAGCTCCGATCTGATCCGGCGCTCGAGCGCCGCTGCGTCGCTGCGCATCCATCGCACATCCTCGAGTGCCAGGTTCTCGAACTGCGGCAGCGTCCGCCAGCTCACGTCGAGATCACCGGTCACGACGCGACCGACCAGGTCATCCCGAGTGACAGCCAACGGCCCGTGGACACTGAAGGACGAACCCTCGCTGACGCCGGTGAGCTCCAGGATGTCGCCGAGCCAGTAGCGCTCGCCGGGATCGTTCGGTCGCCAGGTCCCCACGATCCGCAGGTCGACCACGCGATCCTCACCGGCCCGACTGGTGAGCGAGAGCTCGTCCCCGAGCTCCAGTCCAAGGACATCGGCGGCAGCGGTGGAGAGCGCGGCCTCGAGCGGCTCGCTTCCCGCGGCCGGCCAGGCGCCATCGACGATGCTCGCGTGCTGCTCCAGCCGGTCCGCGGCCGCGAAGATGGCCAGATCGGCCTCGGATGCTCCTTCGACCGCACCGCCCAGCCCGTACGTGCCCGACCTGATCGTTCTCGCCAGCTCGCCGCCCGTCCAGCCCAGGATGCGTCGCGATTGGCGGGTCACCACCTCGTCGACCGCGGCGAGCTCGTCGGGCTCGACGCGCATCATCACGTCAATGCTCGTCGCCGTAATCGGCTCGGCGGCAAGGGTCTGCCGCAGGCCGCTGAGCGCGACGGCGTCGCCGTACAGAACGCCGATCGCCAGCAGCGTCGTCGCGCACGCGATCACCAGCCAGGTCGCGACCACGATCAGCCAATCGGCGAGGCTTCGTTGCAGGACGACGCGCAGCGGGGCCAGCAGGCCCTCGAGCATCCAGCTCCTCTCTCTCAGGTACATAGGCCTCTCCGGGCCTATCGGTTCACCATCGTAGGGACCGATGCGCGGCGCGGCGCGATCGTTGCGTTCGCATGACTCGGCGGTCGCGGCGACAATCGCCTGGTGTTCATCACACTCGCCGTCCTGCTCGCCATCTTCGTCCTGCCCGATCCGTGGCGATTGCCGGTAGTCGGAATCGCGGTCGTCGTCGAGATCGCGGAGACGACCTTCTGGATGCGGCGCTCACGTCGGGGCGCCGCGAAGGCCGGCCCAGAAACGATGATTGGAGACGCCGCCTGGGTTGTCACGATCTGCGACCCGATCGGGGAGGTGCGGCTCCATGGTGAGCTGTGGCGAGCCAGGTGCGACGGGAACGCAGGCGTTGGTCAACGGGTGCGGGTGCAGGCCCGCGAAGGCCTCACCCTCGTCGTGGAGCGGCTTCCGTGACCGCGGTGACGCGTTTCCTCATGCCGGGGCGCCGCTATCCATGGCCTTCCCCCGCGCGGGCGACGAAGTGCACCAGGCGCGAGACCTGCCGATACGGGTCGATGGCGGCAGCGGCGCGCTCCAGGTCGAGCAGCGCGGCGTAGGCATCGGCGTCGAGATCGGCCGGCGCGTGGTCCGAGAAGAGCCGGATCCCGACCCAATCCTGTGGCTGCCAGCCAGCGTCGTCCAGCATGGTCAGCCACTCGCCGATGGCGTAGGCGCGGTTCTCGACACCCAGGCGGCCGACGGATTGGCGCTCGGTCAGCAGGCGGCGCGCTTCGGCGTAGTCCCCCTGCAGCCCAGGGCGCAGGGCGATGCCGTCACGGTTCTTCTCGAGCAGCGAGAGCACGGCGCCCGAAGCCGCCACCGAGCGCAGCGTCCGCAACATGGCTGGCGGGTCCTCGACGTACATCAGCACGGCGTGGCACAGGACAGCGTCGAAACGCCCAAGGTCGGCATCGGTCAGCGATTCCAGGCCAATGTTGACCAGCTCCAGGCTGACGCCTGCCGCATCGGCCTTCAGGCGGGCGTGCTCCAGCCAGTCTGCCGACTGATCCACGACGGTGAGGTCATGGCCGATGCGGGCCAGCGGAATGGCGAAAGCACCAGTGCCGCCGCCCGCGTCGAGGATACGAACCGGCGGAGGCGGGAGGGCGCGGTTCAGCCGCTCGAGGGTGAGGTCGAGTCGCACACGGCCTCGCGGCTCGGTGTAGTGCTCATCGAACCCGTCTGCCCTGCCGGCGAAGCGATCTTCCACAGCAGGCAGCATAGACGCGAGCGTTACCCTGCCCGACATGCGGCACGAGAACGCCATCCTTCTCGAGCTCTT
>JACDBZ010000117.1 GCA_013694645.1 Chloroflexota bacterium | reverse complement strand
CGAGCGATCGGTGCGGGCCGATGACTTCTGGCCCTCGTACCGCGCCACGGCGCGACGCGCGGACGAGCTCCTGCTCCGCATCCGCATTCCGCTGGTCCCGGACCGCGTCGTGCGCTTCCGAAAGATCGGTACGCGTCGCGCGCAGGCAATCAGCAAGGTGGTGATGGTCCTTGCATGGCAAGCATCGATCGACGAAGGTCCGTGGACCGGTGTGCGCCTCGCCCTCGGCTCGGTAGCCGCGACAACGGTCCGTGCCCACGCCACCGAGGCGGTGCTCGAGGGTGCGCGACCCACGCGCGAGACGGCCGACGCCGCCATCGCCGCACTCAGCGCGGAGTTGCAACCGATCGACGACGTCCGCTCGACGTCGGACTACCGTCGACTGGTGTCGTGCCGGGTCCTGCATCGGCTGCTTCGCGACGAAGGTCGGTGGTGAGAAGATGGACGCGCGGCGTTCCGGGACAGTCACCCTGGTCTTCACCGACATCGACGGCTCGACGCGCCTGCTGGATCAGCTCGGCGATGCCTACGCAACGCCGCTCTACGACCATCATCGCCTCGTCGCTGCCGCCATGGAGACGCAGGGTGGCGAGCGGGTAGACGCTGCCGGGGACGGCCTCTTCTTCTCCTTCCCCACCGCGAAGGGTGCCCTCGTGGCCTGTATCGAGGCGCAACGCTCCATCTCCGATCACCAGTGGCCGCAGGAGGCCGACGTGAAGGTGCGGATGGGTCTGCACACCGGCGAGCCCTTGAGCGCGGCGACCGGCTACGTGGGCATCGACGTTCATCGCGCCGCGCGCATCTGCTCGGCGGCGCACGGCGGACAGATCCTGATCTCGGGTACGGCCCACAGCCTCATCGGCCCCACGCTGCCCGATGGCGTGAGCATGCGCGACCTTGGGGAGCATCGGTTGAAGGACCTGGTGTCGCCGGAACGCCTCTTCCAGGCGGTCGTTGTCGGGCTGCCCGCCGAATTCCCGCCCGTTCGCTCGCTCGAGACGCTTCCGAACAATCTGCCGCGGCAGCTATCCAGCTTCGTGGGAAGGGTCCAGGAGGTCGCGGATGCCGAAGACCGGTTAAGCCGGACGTCGATCCTCACCCTTACCGGACCAGGAGGCGTGGGCAAGACGCGACTCGCGCTCGAGGTGGGCGCCCACCTCGTCGATTCGTTCGACGACGGCGTCTGGTTCGTCGAGCTCGGTGCGCTCAGCGAGGGAGCACTGGTCGGCGCCACCATCGCCTCGACGTTGCAGCTCAAAGCGTCGTCCGCCGAACCGATCCGCGCGCTGGTCGAAGGATTGGCCGCTCGCCGGATGCTCATCATCCTCGAACAACTGCGAACATCTGCTCGATCCCCTCGTCGAGGTTGTCACCGAGCTGTTGCGGCACTGCCCTGGTCTCCAATTCCTGGCCACCAGCCGCGAGGCACTCGGGATGGCCGGCGAGAGCCTGATGCCGGTCCCCTCGATGACGGTTCCCGACCCGAGCAACGCAGATGACGTGCACGCGCTGCAGCGCGTGACGGAAAGCGATGCCGCACAACTGTTCCTCGAACGAGGACGGGCCGTGCAGCCCACCTTCGCACTGACCGAGGAGAACGCCGGGGCGGTCGCGCAGATCTGCCGGCGCCTCGACGGCATTCCGCTCGCCGTCGAGCTTGCGGCCGCGCGGGTGCGATCCCTGCCCCCACAGCAGATCGCGGCGAGGCTGGATGACCGATTTCGCCTGTTGACCGGGGGCAGCCGCACGGCGCTGCCGCGGCATCGGACCCTGCGCGCCGCATTCGACTGGAGCTTCGATCTTCTGCCAACGGCCGAGCAGATCCTGCTGCAGCGTCTCTCCGTCTTTGGCGGCAGCTTTTCGCTCGAGGCCGCCGAGGGCGTCTGCGGTGGCCGCCCAGTCAACCGCGACGAGATGCTTGACCTGCTGAGCCGCCTGGTCGATAAGTCGCTGCTCATGCCCGAGCAGGAGTCGAGCGAGGCGCGATATCGGATGCTCGAGACGATTCGCGATTATGCGCAGGAGCGAATGTCGGAGTCGGATGA
>JACDBZ010000090.1 GCA_013694645.1 Chloroflexota bacterium | reverse complement strand
CCCAGACCGATGCGCGACCCGGCAGCTCCAGCTCCCCCACGCGCGCTCCCCCGCCGGCCAGGATGACGACTGCGCTCTCGACGCCGTCGCCGCCGACCTCCATCGGCTCCGAGATGTCATGGACCGCGAATGAGAGATAGTTCCAGCCCGCGCGCTGAGGAGTCACTGGCTCGCCGGGCGGCAGCCGAAGATCCGGATCGGTCATGCCAGGAGCGCGTCGCCGACGAGGTGCAGCAGCTCGTGGTATGAGCCGATGAAACCACGCAGCGTCTTGACCGACGGACCCCACGTGTCGAACTCGCCCACGCTCAGGCCATCCGGCTCGAAGGCACGCACGAAGTCCGGCAGCGTGCGCAGCTCCGCGAGATGAGCCTGGTCGACGGGATCGTGAATTCGCGAACGCACCTCCACGGAGGACGCGTTGAAGCGCTTCTGCCAGGAGGATGGCAAGGTGATCACGACGTCGCCGCCGATGAGCTGCGACCAGTGCAGGTGGTGTCGGATGGCGGCGCCGAGCAGACGTGCACGGAGGCCGCGCGTCGCCCACTCCGCGTGGGCCCGCTTGAAGACCGCGATCCCGGACCACGGCAGCGCCGACGGATGGACGGAGAGCCCGTCGCGGTCGACGACCTCGCGCAGCCAATCCTCGAGGCGGCCCATCATGATCGTGATCACCGGGCCCATCTGCGCCACCGGAAGCCCCTCGGCCTCGCGGCGTGCCATGCCACGCTCGACCGCTTCGCCCGCGGCAATGGCCTGAGCGACGGAGAACGAGAGGGTCGCGTTGACGCTGATGCCGCGGTAGGTCGCCTCTTCCATGGCGGCGACCCCCGCAGCCGTGGTCGGGAACTTGACGACGATGTTCGGCGCCAGGCCATCGAAGCCGAACGCCTGGGTGACCATGGCGGGCGCGTCGCGGAACAGGGTGGGATCCGTCTGGACCGATAGTCTGCCGGCGCGACCGCCTGAGGCGGCGAAGGCCGGCATCAGCAGCGGCGCCGCGCGGACGCTCATCTCGGCCACGATCCCCCACGCCAGCTCGCGCTCGGACCAGGTCGGCTCATCGGCAGCGAGCTCGCGCACGCGCAGTGCCCAGCGCGAAGGATCCTTGCGCCAGTTGTCGACCACGATGGTCGGGTTGGCGGTCGCCCCGACGGCGCCGAATGCGACGGCGTACTCGAGCTCATCGACGGCGCAGCTGTCATTCCAGACGTCGGTTGGCGTCTCGGAGATCGTGCGGCCGAGGGGGCTGGCGGTCGGCGTCTGCATCGGTTCTGAAACGGTCCTGAGGGGGTTACATTGCGTTGCGGCGGGGTGCTAGAGTGCCGCGATGTAATCGTTTGCATGGTAGCGGATTGACGCAATTGGGCACAGCCGTGCAACGGCTGACCGGGGCACAGATCATCGCCGAATACCTGGTGCGCCAGGGTGTCACCCACGCCGCCGGGATCCCCGGACACGGCGTCTGGACGCTGACCGATGCGCTCCTCGATCGGCCCGAGATTCGCACGGTGCAGGTCATGCACGAGCAGTCGGCCGTGCATCTCGCGGACGGCTACTACCGCGCCTCCGGACGGCCGATGCTGGCCTTCACGTCGATCGGTCCCGGCGCCACGAACACCGTGATCGGGATGGCAACCGCCTACGTGGACTCCACCGCGGTGGCGCTCTTCACCGGCTCGACGCATACCTACATGCGCGGCCACGGCGTCCTCCAGGAGCTGGAGCGCCGTCATCACGCCGACAACCCGCGCATCTTCGAGCCGGTCGTCAAGGAATGGTGGCAGCCGTCGCGGGTCGAGGATCTTCCCTTCGTGCTGCACCGTGCCTGGAACTCCATGCTCACCGGCCGTCCGGGACCGATCCTGATGGACGTGCCGATGGACATCCAGGCAGCCGCGGCCGACGTCCGCATCCCGGAGCCCGATGCTCGCGAGGCGCGAGGTCGTCCACGGCCGGACGCTGCCCAGGTCGAGCGTGCGGCCGCGCTGCTGGCCGGCGCGCAGCGACCGGTGATCGTGGCCGGCGGCGGAGTCATCTCGGCCGACGCGACGGCAGAGCTGCTGGAACTCGCGGAGCGGCTCGGCGCCCCGGTCGTCACGACCTGGAACGGTAAGGGGGCGATCGACGAGACGCATCCGCTGGCAGGGCAGACGATCGGCGATACAGGGTCGACCAGCGGCAATTCGCTCGCTTCGTCCGCCGACGTGATCCTCTCCGTTGGCTGCCGATTCGTCGATTGGTCCGCTTCGTCCTGGCGCAAGGGTGTCACCTTCGCCATCCCCCCGACGAAGCTGGTCCAGCTCGAGATCGACGAACGCGAGATCGGCAAGAACTACCCCGTCGCCATTCCATTGCTTGGCGACGCCCGCGCCGGCCTGGCGGACCTGCTCTCCGCCCTGGGTTCCGGCGCGGCGAACGCGGATCAGGGCGAGGAGATGGGCCGGCTGCGCGCCGCATGGCAGAAGCAGGTCGAGGTCAAGTCCGGTTCAAATGCCGCGCCGATGACCATGGCGCGGGCGGTGCGCGAGGTCCAGGCAGCGACGCGACCGGACGCGATCGTCGTCACCGGCGCCGGCCTGCCGCAGGGCATGGTCAAGCAGAGATGGATCACCCGCCAGCCACGGACGCACATCACCTCGGGTGGCTTCAGCACCATGGGCTTTACGCTCCCCGCCGCGATCGGTGCCCAACTGGCACGGCCGGACGCCCAGGTCCTGGCCATGTGTGGAGACGGTGACTTCCTGCAGTCGATGCAGGAGCTTTCGGCGGCGGCCCTGGCCGGCACCGCGGTCTGCGCCGTCGTGCTCGACAACAGCGGCTGGATCAGCATCAAGGGCGGTCAGGACGCGCACTTCGGACGGACCGCCATGACCGATTTCATCCGCAATGGTGAGCCGTACTCGCCGGACTTCGCCGCCATCGGTCGAGCCTTCGACATCCACACCGAGTTCGCCGACATGCCGGCGGACGTGCGCCCGGCGGTCGAGCGCGCGCTCGCCTCGGGCGGCCCGTCGCTGGTCCACGTCAAGGTCGATCGCGACCTGGCCGTGGCGGGACCGGACAAGACCGGCTGGTGGGACGTGCCGGTGCCCGAGGGTCGCCCGGTCCACGACGAGCAGCTGGCCGGGCGGGCGGAGGAGCAGCACGGATGAGCCTGAGCGCGGCGTCCATCGGATACGTGCCGATCGTCTGGAACAATGCCGACCTGTTCGACCTGGCGCCCGAGACGGCCGCAGCGACCGTCCTCGACGAGATCGCCCGCCTGGGGTACGCCGGGACGCAGTTCGGCCGCGGATTTCCCGAGGGCGATGAGCTGCGGTCGACGCTCGCACAGCGCAACCTTCGCTTCGCCGAGCTGTACTCCGCGTTGCCGGCCGGCCCGGATGGACTCGCGGACGAGGCGCGCGAAGTGGCGCATCGCGACCTTGGACGCCTGGTCGCGGCCGGGGGCGAGGTGCTCGTCGTGGCGCTCGACGGCGGCGGAGAGCGGGATGGGTGGAGCGGTCGCGTTGCAGACGGTGCACCACAGTGGAAGGCGACCTCGTTCGGAGGGCTGGCGGAGCTGCTCGGCGAGCTCGTCGCCGAGGCTCCCGACGGCGTGAAGATCGCCTTCCACCCGCACACCGCCACCTGGGTAGAGGCGCCGGACGAGGTCGAGGCGCTCGTGGCACGCCTGCCCGGCACCGGCGCAGGCCTGTGCCTGGACGTCGGCCACTACCTGGTCGGTGGCGGCGAGCCGGCCCGGGCAATTCGCCATTACGGGACGCTGGTGACCCACGTGCATCTCAAGGACGTGGACGCGAGCGTGCTGGCGCGGCTGCGGTCGCGGGAGATCGACGGGTTCGGCATCGCGGTGCGCGAGCGAATCTTCACCGAGCTGGGGAACGGTGCGCTCGACCTGCACGGGGTGCTCACCACGCTCCACGCAATCGACTTCGACGGCTGGCTGATGCTCGAGCAGGACTCGTCCTGGCTTGCTCCCGGCGAAGCGGCGGCGGTCGGAGGACGCGTTCTGCGCTACGCGCTGCGGGAGCTGGAGCGATGAAGGTCGCCGTCATCGGCGCGGGCAGCATGGGCGGCATGCACGCCGATCTGCTCGGCACCATGGACGAGGTCGACGGGCTTCTCGTGGTCGACGCCGATCCGGCACGCGCCACCGAGGTCGCCCGGCGCGCCGGCGGGACTGCGGCCACCTTCGAGGAAGCCGTTGCGAAGGCCGAGGCCATCATCATCGCAACGCCGCCCGAGCTCCATCGCATGGCCGTCGAGGCGGCACTGGACGCCGGCCGCCACGTCCTGTGCGAGAAGCCGCTGACCGAGTCGCTCGAGACGACGATTGCGCTCACCCGTCATGTCGAGGAGATGGGCGCGCACCTGGAGCTGGGGTTCCAGCGTCGCCACGACGCAGGGTTCGCCGCCGCTCGTGACGCGGCGACGGGGCGAATCCACCTCGTGCGCCTGACAGCCCACGATCCCCTGATCGGGGAGCGTGCCGCGCCCTCGGGGCCGCCACCGGAGATCGCGCCGATCTTCCGCGACTCGTCGATCCACGACTTCGACGTCGTGCGCTGGCTCACCGGGCAGGAGGTGACGGAGGTGTCGGTCGAGGCAGGGCGGCGCGATGGCAGCCGCCCGACTGACCCGCGCGAGATCGAGAGCGCCATCGTCACGATGCGCATGTCGGGGGGCACGCTGGCGGTGCTCGATGCGAGCTGGCTCCACCCGGCCGGCTACGACGTCAGGATCGAGCTCGTGTCGGAGACGACGTTCATCACCGGGGGGCTCTCGCCACGCACGCCGGCGAGGCACGCCGACTGGACCGATGGGGCCGACGGCTGGTCCGGGTACCTCGAACGCTTCGAGCCGGCGTATCGTGCCGAGCTGGCCGCGTTCCTCCAATGCTGCCGCGGCGTACGTCCGCCGGTGAGCAGCGCCCGCGATGGCCTCGAGGCGATGCGGATCGCGGTCGCCGCCACACGATCGTTCAGCGAGGGCCGGCGGGTCAGCCTGGACGAGATCGCCGGACTGACCAGAACGGCGGTGGCCTGATGCGCGTGGCGCAGCTCGGCGCGGGGCGGATCGGCACGATGCACGCGGAGATCCTGTCGAGCCTTGTCGAGCCGGGCGCGCTCGTGGTTGCCGATGTCGATCAGGCGCGCGCGCAGGCGGTCGCCGGTGCCGTCGGAGCGGAGGCGGCCGAGATCGGTCTGGCCATCCAATCTGCCGATGCGCTCGTCATCGCCGCCAGCAGCACCGCGCATCCCGAGCTGATCCGGGCCGGCATTGCCCGCGGCCTCCCGATCTTCTGCGAGAAGCCGCTGGCCACCAACCTGGACGAGACCAGGCGCCTGGTGGACGAGATCGAAACGTCCGGCATCGCCTTTCAGCTTGGCTTCCAGCGCCGCTTCGACGCTGCATATCTCGAGGCGCGACGACTGGTGGAGGACGGATCCCTCGGGCGGCTGTACGTGCTCCGCCTGGCCGGACATGACCCTGCGCCGCCGCACGAAGCGTATATTCCGCAATCCGGTGGCATCTTCAACGACTTCAGCGTCCACGACTTCGATGTCACCCGCTGGCTGACCGACCAGGAGATCGATGAGGTCTATGCCGATGGCGGCGTGCTGGGCTTCCCGATGTTCGC